>NZ_CP054492.1:1520976-1825171 GCF_015265455.1 Candidatus Sulfurimonas baltica
ATGGATATATGTAATATCTCCTACATATTTTTCATCTGGAGCAGATGCATAAAAATCCATGTTTAGGAGATTAGGAGCTATTGGTAAGTTATGATTAGAATCTGTCGTATTTTTATATCTTCTTTTCATGTTCACTTTTAGACCCAGTTCTTTCATGATACTGGAGATACGCTTTCTTGATACTAATACACCGTAGAGTTCTTTTAGTTTGTCTTGAATTCTTCTTGTGCCATAGTTTTTTCTACCTTGAATAAATATAACTTCAATCAAATCATTGAGTTGCTCGTCTACTTTTTTAGTAATGCATCCAGTTTTTATCCAATGATAATAAGATGTCCTATCTACCTTGAGCACTTTACTCATAAGATTAATACTAAAACTTTTTCTATGTTCATACATCCAGGCGTACTTTATAGAACTTCTTTGGCGAAGTACGCGGTCGCCTTTTTTAAAATGTCACGCTCTTGCTTTAAAAGCTTTACCTCTCGTCTGAGGCGTTTATTCTCTTCATCTAGTGTCTCTGTTGAAGATGATGTATTTACAACTCTCATTGGTATTCTATGCTCTTTTTTATAACTGCTCATCCAGTTATATAAAGTCTTTACATGTATATCTAAATCAGCTGCTATCTTTGAGACACTCTCGTTATTATTAAGTATTAATTGAATTGTGGAATCTTTAAATTCTTTGGTGTATTTACTAGTTCTCATGGACTACCTTTATTCGTTTTATTTTAACTTAGAATTATTTAAATTCTATGTATGAAATAAGGTTACCACTCCACCCTCTGTAGGTTCATCTACTACTACAAAAGTAAAAGCATTACCATCAGCGTCTGCACCAGTTAATTGACCTGTTACATTTGCCGGATTATCTTCCATGGCTACATTGATACCATCTTCTGCGGTTGGAGCAAAGTCATTTAAATCATCTGAGAATTCTATTGCCGAACCAATCCCATCTGCACCCAAAACTCCAGAATTTGAACCTCTTTCAAAACCTTGCACACTGGAGTCGGCAACGACATCAATTGGAATAAATGCAGAACTTGGATCTATACCTTCTTCTCCGGCCGCTGTTTCCAATAAGTCCATAAGATTCTCATCACTAGCAATGCTATCCATGGCATCAATACCAGCTATAACTGAGCCGTCAGCTAAAACTCTAAATATACCATCATAAGCAGTTGCCTCGGGAAGTGCTGTATACTTAATCTGAAATAGTGCCTTAGGATCACCACTTACTATCTGCTCACCCTCATACATGAGCCCATCATATGCAGTATCACGAATAACACCATCCAAACCAACAATTTTCACATTACCAAGTGATACTTGTATCTGTCCTATTACTTTACCTGTAGACATCTCACACCCCCATAAAATATAATAATTTTTAAATGTTAACATAAGTGATATAATATGTAAATAGTACTTTGGTATTAAAATATTTTTATTTATTTGTTTATATTATTATTTGAATTTAAAAAGTGTGGTTTTATGCTCGAAATTTTGATTATATTATGCAAAAATTATTGTAGAATTTCAAGATGATAAATGATTTGGTTTTAAACTACATACTTCTTTTTGTTTTTCTTGAAGCTTATGAAATAAGCTGGCAAAAAGCACCTAGCATTATGGGTATGATTATACGCATGAATAAATATTATTCTAGAAATGTATTGCTGTTTTTAATAATGCAGCCAACATTTATATTTGCAATATGTTTTGCAATATTAAGCAACTACAACACTTTTGCAATGATTTTACTTTTTATTAAAACTGTAGATATAGCGACAAAAATAGTTCTAATAGAACAAGTATTTACAAAAAGAGAACTTTCTCAAGATTTGACCCTTATACTTTTAGCACCAATAAATAACTTTTTGCCTTATATTGGACTTTTTATATACCCTCTCTTAATAATATTATCTATCTAGGTCAGAATAGCTTCTTTTAACTTGAGCCTGTTTAGCCAAAAATTGAACACTTTTTGATATATCTTCACTTGCGATATTGTAATGCTTGTGTAATTTTTCAAGAGAGTTATCTATCCTTACTGTAAGTTCTACTGTCAAAGATTCCATCTGCTCTTTCACACTATTAATCTCGTTAAGTTGAGCTATTTTAAGATCATTTACAATCAGACTTAATTGTGATTGTGATTTTACATACTCACCTTTTACAATTTCTATATCACTTACAAGCTCTTTTATACTTCCATAGAGGTCATGTAAAGAACTATTTTGTCCCTCTAATACACTCATCTTTTTTGATGATAAAATCATTTGCTTCATTATCATCTCACTCTGTTCTTTAATAGCGCTGAGCTTACTTTCACCCTCATATAAAGATGTAGCAACGCCTTCAGTATGTGATTTAAGTGATAAAATCTGCTTTTCGAATGGTTTCGTTACATGTGAGAGCTGTTCAATCGTTTGATTGGTAATATTATTTGCTATTGTTTGCGAAATATTACCAATACTCTCTAGGTTATACTTCATCTCTTCTATATCTTTTATCATATCATATCTACTCTCTACAGCTTTTTCAAGTGTACTTTTAACTTTGTTAAAGTGGTCTTGTTCAGCAATTCTAAGAATATCTATGTGTTTATGTACAACATCATCCAAAGATGGTAGTTGAACTTCTGTGAAATTAGTAAATGATTTTGAGACATCTTTGTGCCACTCGTCCATCTCTAAAAATTTATCTAAAAACTTGCCTTGATTTATCTGTATTGCATCTAGTGCTTTTATATCTTGCTTGAACTTTTCTCTTATTTCTTGCTGAGACTCTCTATCTTCATCTTTGTTTAAAATCATTTTCTTTTCAAGCTCAGATGCAAATTCTTTTAGCTGTGTTATTTGTTCTATCAAAGCTTTTGTAAACTCAAATTGTGTTTTTTCAAGCTGAGATTGCTTTGTTTGGTGAAATATATTCATAACAATATAAAGTAACATGGAGATCAACAAAGGAAAAAAGCTCTCCTTCATTACATTGAGTGTATCAATAACTTCAGGATGTATTATGAAATGCACGAGGCTGCTAACAGCTCCTATTCCTATCATAATCGGCGCATAATTTATCTTATTTGGTTGTTTTAATATAGAAATTTGTCTTAAAAAGAGTAGTGCCATAAACGCATAAGCAAGTAGTAAATCAGCATCAAACACATCAAGTCCTTGTTATAATATGCATATATTCTATCATAAAAATTTATAAAACAATATCTAATATCTCTTTTGGATTACTTATGACCAAGCTATGATTACTTTTTGGACTAAATCCCCAAGTTGCAAAAATTGAATCTATGCCAGCACTTTTTGCACTTAGCATATCTTTTGAATTATCACCGACCATCCAGGCCTTATGACTGCCCTTGTCAAATCCATAAAACTTTAAAATATTTTCGAGCATCTCTGGGTTTGGTTTTGAAATAGCCACCTTATCTGCTCCTATAATCACATCAAAAAGCTCATAAACTCCCAAATGCTTTAACATTCTAAGAGCAAATGGAGTTGGAGCATTTGTAGCTACAGAAATTTTTATTCCATTATTAACCAACTCAAGAAGCATATCTTTTATCCCATCATAAAGATATGGATTTTGTATACACTGAATAGCATAATGAACTTCAAAAGCATTTTTATCTCTCTCATGATAAACTTCAGTATCATAAAAAAGTTTAGGTAAATTTCTAACCTCCATATTTATAGCTTCAACTATAAACTCTTCACTAAGAGGAGGTAGATTGTAGTGTGATTCTCTTATATGATTTATAGAGATAGTAATATCTTTTTTTGAATCCAACAGAGTACCATCCATGTCAAAGATAACAACTTTCATAAACTACCCTACTTCATCTTATTATATATCTCTTCAAGAGCATCAATAAAGAGATTGCTGTCATTTGGACATCTACAAACTCTATACTCTTTAAAACCTAACTCTTCTGCTATCTCTCGATACTCTATCTCTAGCTCAAAATCTGTTTCAGAGTTATCAATAGTGAAAGCTATAGGAAATATAATTACACCCCTATTTCTTATAGTTTCAAGTTTCTCCTGCAAAGATGGTTTCAACCACTCCATAGGTCCAACTTTTGATTGATACGCCAAATGTGTAGCATGAAAATTCATTTTTTCATCTTTTAGCATCTCTTTTAAAATCTCAACATGCTTTTGGACATGTCTCTCATAGACATCACCCGCATCTACTATTTTTTTAGGTAATCCATGTGCTGAAAATATAATATCAAAATCATTATAGTCGTCACTGCCCATTTTTTCTTTTATTCTCTCAATTATGGCTTTGTTATATGTTTTGTTTTCAAAAAAATGTTTTATTTCCACCAAAACAGCACTTCCTTCACTGCTGTGGTAATTCTCTTCAAAGTCTTCAAGTGATGATTTTATAGTTGTTGTTGATTGTTGAGGGTACAGAGGAATCAAGTATATCTTTTGTACTTTTTCTTTGTTTATTCTATCTATAACTTCAGGCGCAAAAGGGGGTGTATAACGCATAGCAAAATCAACTATCACATTCTCTCCAAGTCTCTCTTGAAGTTTTTTTACTAGAGATTTCGTATGTCCTACTATTGGTGACTTGCCACCAAGTTGCCTGTATATCTCTTGTGAACTTTCAGTCCTATTAAAAACTATTAATCCACCGATAAACTTTCTCAAAAGATTACTTTTCATAGTCAATATATTTTTATCGGCAAACATATTTTTTAAAAACATCTCAACCTCTTCAAGGTTGTTTGGTCCACCCATATTTAGTAAAATAACTGCTTCTTTTTTCATTTGCCTTCCTCTTTGACTCTCAAACTTATCTCATAAACAACTTGTTGCAATGGTAACATATCTTCATATATCTTATAAAGTGTTTCTATCAGTTCTTCACCATTTTCTATTAAACTTGGCTCTAATATCTTATAGGTTGCCATACCCTTATATAAAAACAGATGTGAAAACATCATCTCTTTATTTATACCTGCAGGGTATCTTTTATACCCTTTCTCAATAACACTGTAACCCTTGTCCATCAAAGAGTGAAGCAGTTTATTCAGTGCTTCTCTCTTGCGTGAATCTTTTATATATTCTCGATACGCATCCAACATAGGCTTTTCAAACCATCTTACACCTACTCCGACAAAAAGTTCTTCAGGAGAGAAGTGCATGTAAAAAGATGACGTCTGCATCCTGCTTCCATTTCCCTGCCAAAAAATAATACCAATGCGACTCTTTAATGGCTCTTTATTTGCACCCATTCTGCGAGTGTCTCTATAAATTCTGAAAAGTGATTTATTTATTTTTGGGGAAAAGTTTATAGTTGGTTCAAGAGCCATAAGATGCTCACCAAACTCCTCAACGAAGGAGCGTGATGGGTTTAGAATATAATTCTCATACTCTGTTTTATGAGCTTCAAACCACTCTTTATTGTTGTTTTCGCGGATGGCTCTCAAAAAAGGGAGTGTTTTATTAGAGAAGCCTTTAAAATCCACATGTAGCCTTTTAAGCTATTTTTCTATTTCTAAAAGCCAAAGCAATTACCACAAATATAATTGCATAAGTAATAGGAACAAAATCAGGAATAGGTACTGGGTCACCTTTAGCATAAGAGTGCATTCCCGCAAGGTAATAATTTACTCCGAAATATGTCATTATAACTGTTGAAAAAGAGAGTAATGAGATTACACTATAATTAAACTCACTATATACTGACTTTATAAATCTTAAATGAACTACAACAGCATATACAAGAATAGTTACTAAAGCCCAAGTCTCTTTTGGATCCCATCCCCAGTATCTTCCCCAAGACTCATTTGCCCAAACACCACCTAGGAAATTTCCAAAAGTTAAAAGCACTAAACCTACCATTAAACTCATCTCATTAATAGCATTTAACTCTTTAATTGATAAAGATATATGTTTCTCATTTTTCTCATTTTTAAGTACAAAAAGAAGTATTGTTATAAACCCAAGAAGTGCACCCAGACCTAAAAAACCGTAACTTGCCGTAATTATTGATACATGTATGCTCAGCCAGTAAGAGTTTAGAACAGGAACTAAGTTAGTAACCTGAGGATCCATCCAGTTTAAGTGTGCAACAAAGAGGATAAGTCCTGTCAATATCGCAGTTGAAGCCATAGTCATAGTTGAGCGCTTAGAGAAGATAAATCCTGCTAACACAGTTGCCCAAGCGATGTAAACCATAGACTCATACCCATTTGACCATGGAGCATGTTCTGCAATATACCATCTTAAACCAAGTCCAACTGTGTGAGCTGCAAAAAGAGCAACAAGAATTAGTAAAGAAATTTTTGAATAAATAGCCAAATTAAAACTTGGTTTTAAAATTTTAGTAAAACTTAGAATAAGAAGTACAAAACCCATTAAAAGGTATATAGGGTAAATAGTTTCAAATATATCTGCTTCATTATAAAAAACTTCCGCTCTAATTCTTCCTTCAGATGGGAGTATAGATGAACCATAAAATTTTTGATACTCAACTATTTTCTCTATTTCACTATTTGCATCATTCCAATTTCCGCTAGAAACCGCTTTGTCAAGTGTTGAAAAATAGCTATAAACAATTGCCTTAACACGTTCTACATTCTCTGGGGAAAATGTTTGTAGTGCTTCTATGGTAGAAAACCACTTATCATTAACATCATTTGGCTTAGGCCATATCTGTAAAAGATTACCAGAGTATATTGCATAAGATATGTTAACACGCTCATCAACTTTTAAAACCTCTTTATCAAACAAGTCTCTATGTTTTGGCTCTTTTCTAACTGCTGCATCAACAGCATCAGCCAATTTATAATCACGTAAATTATCAGGATCAACAAAAAATTGAGAGAATGAAGCATATTTTGAATCTGCTTTTGCACCAATCATTTTGTTTATAATTTCATTTTTTGTTCTGATGATTTTAACGTCTCTGTAGATATCGGGCTTCATCATCATTCCAAGCACCACTTGGTTTGAATCCAATTTTTCGCTTCCGACTTGCACATATGAGCCTCTGTGTATCTTCGCCAATATTTCAGTCGTCAGAGTATCCATTGGCTTCATTCTTCCTGCACTATCTTGAACAATCAGCTGACCAAATTTTTTAGAATGCTCTTTATCCAATGAGAGTATAGTTTTAATCGAAGGGCTTATTTCTTCCGCGTAAGAAGGTGTTACACTAAATAATAAACCAATAGAGAGTAACAACCCTAATGTTTTTGCTTCACTTGCTTTTTTTGCTTTTTCTGAAAGCTTTGAAAATCTATTTCCTCTTGAAAAAAGTGACCAAAACATACCCAAGCCTAAAAGAAAATAACCTATATATGTTGGAAGTGTTCCAGGATCATTATTTACAGACAAAACTGTCCCCTTTTCATCTTGATCGTATGAAGATTGAAAAAATCTATATCCGCGGTGTTCTAAAATATTATTCATAAAAATTCTGTACGGCATATTGATACCCTGCTCTTTGTCTATAAGTTCAACTTCACTTGCATATGATGCCGGAGACATAGAACCCGGGTATCTGTCAAGCTGAAAATCTATAAGCTTAACTCCAAACGGAAGTGTTATAATTTTAGAACCGTAAGATACATGCACGTCTACTCCATTAAACTCATTATGAGACTCACGTGCCATTCTTCCAGCTTGTCCAAAAATCATAACTTCTTTTGATATATCATCTACGCTGATTTTAAATTTCAGTGCATCTTGTCCTGGTCTTGAGGCTTTTGCCTCCGGATTGGAGACTATTTTTTCAGTCGCATGTCTGTAAAACTTGCGTAAAACAAAATTACTGCCATCTACGCCAAAGAGTGTTCTTGTAGCAAACTCATCTCTATCACTTTTAGGCATCTCACCTTTTGCCCCACCATCCATTTTCATCCAGCTAAGAGGCATATCATGTTGCATGTAGAGCTTACCGCCCTCTTCAAAAACTGATATAGTTGGCTTTAATAGCATTTTACCGGAGGCAAAATCCAAAGCTACAAAGTTATTTTCATAGTATGTACCTTTTTTTAGCTTGATAGACTCGCTGGAGCCATTGCCGGTTATCATTATCTCAGCTACTTCAAAACCACCCTCAGTTCCCTCCTCTAACGTTTCAATTGCATCTGGTATATAGTCAATCAACTCTACATGTACATTTTTACCGCCAACACTTAAAGATGACGACAATGAGTTTGTAGATTTTTTTGATAAATAGACAAATTCTGAACTTGTAGCTTTTTCATTGCCTGCTGTTGCGGTAATGTTAAAATAAGTATCTTTACTCTCCATTGTTGAAGCAGTTTCGCCCTCACGGATAAACATTGTCCCTTCAAAACCATAAAAACGAGTTACAGCAGCGCCGATAATTATAATTAAAAAAGAGAGGTGAAAAATAAATATTGGGGCTTTTTTTATACTAAACATGTTGAATTTATACATATTTAGCATGAGGTTCACAGTTAAAAGTGTTAAAAGCACCTCAAACCATCTTGCATTGTAAATATCTGCCTTTGCAGTAATAGTCCCATAGTCATTTTCAACAAATGTTGCATAACCAACGGAAAATGCAAAGATTAGCATCATAATTACCATTGTTTTCATGGAGCTTAAAACAGAGAGAAGTTGTTTCATAGATATATCCTTAAATTAAAAGGATATTCTAGTTAAAATTAACTAATGGACAATAAAACTCATCTCTTTAATTCAAAAAATCTTCAATATACTCTGCTATATCAGCAATTGCTTCGGTAGCTTTTGCATAATACACCTTAGTAAAGTAGCTGTCATCTATCGCGTTGCTTTGCTCTAGATTATTTAAAATAGATTTTTCACTCAACTGTGCAAAATAGGTCACATCCAAAACATTTCCACTTGTTCCGATGATAACCAGAAGCTCACACTCATTTAACTTTTTTGTAAGTAGTGAATATTTTGGGGCTTGTTCACCAAAAAAAATGATATTAGGTCTGAGTGGTGCGCCACAGATAGGACAGCTCTGTGCAAAGTCATCTTGCTTTTCACACCCTATATCAAAAATGGCATCACATCCCCTACATCTAATCTCTGGTAAAAAACCGTGCAAATGGACAATTTCATCTTTTTTTATACCGGCTTTTTCAAACAAATCATCTACATTTTGAGTTAATACAGATATATAATCTGGATACTTATGTTTGAGTTTTACAATAGTTTTGTGTGCATAATTTGGTTTTTTATCTTTTATATCTGCACGTCTGGCATCATAAAAGTTTTTAGTCCCCTCTTTGTTTGTTTCCAAACATCCTGCACTGCAAACATCTTCAATTCGGTGCTTTTCCCATAGCCCATCGCTATCTCTAAATGTGGATATTCCGGATTCGGCACTTATACCTGCACCTGTGAGTATTAAAACTTTTCCCATAAAAAAACCTTTATTGAAGTTTAGTCTATTTTAAAAGTTACTCTAAAGTCACCACTTGGGAGTTCTTTAGATTCATGGGATATATTTTTAGGAAGCCTCTCATATAGCGGATACGGCTCATGAAAATATATACCAACCAACCTATCCTCTTTCGTTTTTAGTAAACTGATTGCGACAATTGTATTAACCATAGGTTCTGGAGGTTCGCACTCAGTTGCGTCAAACTCATAAAAAGTCAGCCCCTCTTTTTCATACTTGTATATGTCTAGTGTTGCTCTTCTTAATTCAATTAACTCTTTTTTCATGCTTCTCTCTTTTAGTGATATATATACTTCTGCTCTTCCTGATTCCAATCAAAATAATTGGAAACTTTCTCAAAAGCTTTTAAAACAATTGTCTCATGACAATCATTGCCGTAGATGGTTATAGGAGTATGGTAATATCTGTTATATGATTCAATTGGGTGTAGCAGTATATCTTGCCAAGTTATCTCTATTTTGCCATCATACGGCTCAAACGGCACAGTTGAGACAATTGTTTTATCTTTAATTTTACATTTAAAATGACAAACCACATAAAATCTGTCTATTTTCACATAATCGAGCAGCGGAACTATTTTTTCACTGTTTTTGAACATGCTTATTCCTGAATATATTATATATTTAATAAGCAATTCATATTCCATTTTTTAAACAGCTATTTTTATCTCAAACCCTTTTTTTTCTCCTCGTAAAAGTTCAACACTGCCCCCATGCGCTTGTGCAATTTGTCTCGACAAAACCAGTCCAAGCCCGTTACCTTTAACTTTAGTACTTTTAAATGCTTCAAACAGCTCTGTAGTATTTTCAATTTCAACACCTGTGTCATATATATAAAAAACGTGAAAGTTGCCCTTTTTTTTGTAAATAATTTCCACAATCCCATCTTCATTCTCATCCAACTCTATTGCATCGATAGCATTTGCCAAAAAATTAGAAAAAAGCATCTCTAAAAGACCCTTATCTGCATTGAGTATAAATTTTTGAGTTGGGAAAATAAAAGTTATATCTTTGGTGTAGCCGTAATACCCGACTAACATATTTAACTCTTCTTGAAGGTCACTCCACATAAAAGGGGATATGTTTGCTTCAACTCCTTTACTAAACATTAGCGTTGCCTTGATAATCCGCTCAATTCTAGAGACTGATTTTTGTATCTCTTCGACTATTGGCAAGTTTTCTGGTAGAACTCTATTTTTAAGAGTTGAATTTAAAAGGGATATAGAACCGATTGGATTTCTTATCTCGTGTGAGAGATGAGCGGCCATTTGCCCCATAGTTGCGAGGTTCTCTTTTCTTTTTTGCTCTGTTATATCTGTAGCACTAAGCATCACTTTATCTTTGTAAGATGAGCTTTTTATCAAGTAGGAATTTTTATTAAATGATACTTCATAGTCATTGTTTTTAGGCTCAAGAAGTTCCAACAGTTCAGATAAAGATTTAGCCTGTGAGTTTTGCAAAAAAACAGAACCATCATCGTTTAGTATCCAGATGGCATTTGGCAAAAACTCTACAACTTTCTCTACTGTATCTTGCAGATGGGCATAAGAGCTTTTTAGCTCATTAAAATCATTCTCAACCTTGTAAGTCTGCTCTATTAAGAGGTTTAACTCTTGGGGTGTTATACTGGACATCAGTCATTAAACCCTAAAATAATATTATACAAAGAGTAGGCATCATCTGCTCCGCAAAGCTCCCTTATTGAGTGCATGGCAAAAGTAGGAAGTCCCACGTCTAAGGTGTCAATACCAAGCCTTGTAGCTGTTATTGGACCTACTGTTGAGCCGCATCCCATATCACTTCTTGTTACATAGTTTTGAGTTGGCTCACCCAGAGAAGATGCTACATTTAAAAACCTTGAAATTGTTTTAGAGTTTGAAGCATATCTCTGATTTGCATTTACTTTTATAACGCTCCCTCTATTTATGTATGGAGAGTGCTCTTTGTCGTGCTTAGATGGGTAGTTTGGATGGACTGCATGTGCATTGTCCGCAGAGATAAAGAGTGATGTTCTTATTAACTGCATATACTCTTCGTAATCACTATAGAGTCTTCTAAGTGTATTTTCCAAAAATGAACCTGCTGCACCTGAGGTGGAAGCACTTCCCACCTCTTCATGGTCGCTTGCAATAAAAAGCATAGGTGTCTGCGCATCAACACTGCAAATACTTAGCATCCCAACGTAACAGCTAAGAAGATTGTCAACTCTCGCACTTGCTATAAAATCATCATTCAACCCGACAAAAGAGGCATTTTGAGTGTCATAAAAACTAAGCTCATTCGCATATAGTTCTTTTACATCGTCAATCCCTACATGTAGAAGCTGTTCTTTTATAAAATTGTCAAATTCAAAACCTCCGGTTTCTTTAGTAAAATCTTCATTACATGTAAGAACAGGAGTTATATCTGTTTGTGCATTTATGCTTTTAGTGTTGTTAACTTCTCTGTCTAAGTGGATAGCGAGAGAGGGGATAACAGCAATAGCTTTTTTAACATCTATCAGGGCATCTTTTATAATGTTTTGTGAATTTAAGTATGTCACTCTTCCCGCCAGAGATAAATCTCTGTCAAACCAAGGGTTTAAAAGTAGCCCGCCGTAAGGTTCAACTCCAAGTTTTACAACCCCATGCTCTTTTATAACAGGATTTGGTTTTAGCTTCAGATTTGGGGAGTCGGTGTGCGTCCCTACCATCGTGTAGTTTTTATTATCAGAATATGTAAAAGCTATAATCGAAGAGTCGTTTCTAGTAAGGTAGTACTTCTCTCCCTTTTGCAACTCCCATTTACCGGCTTCATCAAGCTTGGTAAATCCGGCATTAGAAAACATCATTGCCATATTTTTCGTAGCATGAAAAGGTGTCGGCGAAGCATCTAAAAAGCCTAACAACCCTTCATTAAAATCTTGTTTATTCATCTGTTTTCCTTAACTTAATATATCTACATGTAGATTGCCGTCTAAAGCAGTCAATATCTTACTGTCAACTCTTATGGCAGAGTCAATCACAACGTTTTGAAGCTTAGAAATTATCGTAAGTTTTAGTTCTCTGTTACCTGGATTTTGGCGGACAAGTGTATAAAGCTCATCTAAAATTGTTGTTTCACTATCTAGTCTAATTGCCAAATGTATAGGCTCAAGTGGTGCTTCTCTAACCTCTTTTTTAGTCTTTTTAGTCTCTTTAATTGCCTCTTTTAGTGTCATTATCTTACTTACGCCTATACGAGTAAACATCTCTGTGTGTGTTATTTTAGTTTTAAATGCCACAGGTTCTTCTAGGTTCATCTCGTTTAGTTCATCGAGCTTATCCGAGAAAAGCATAATCTCGACATTTCCATGAAAGTCCATAAGATTTACTATACCAAACTGATTTCCTTTTTTAGATACTTTTTTTTGTATCTCTTCTACTTTTCCAATAAAAATCGCACTGGAGCCGTCTTTTACACTCTCAATCTCTGATGACATAGTGTAGTTTAATTCAGACATCTGTTCTCTATACTTATCAAGCGGATGTCCTGATACGTAAAATCCCAAGGTCTCCTTTTCAAATTCCAAAATCTCTTTTAGCTCATATTCATCCGAGTTTTTAAGAGATAATTTTACAGTGGTAATCTCTTCATCATCGCCAAAGAGACTGCCAACGGCATTTTTTCTGGCAGTTGCAGCATCTTTAGCAGTTTCAACTATTAGTTCTATCTGGTCTAAAAGAGCTTTTCTCGAGTAGCCAAACCTGTCAAAACCACCTGACTTTATACTTGATTCTACAAATCGTTTATTTACTTTTGATGGGTCTATACGGTTTACAAAATTCTCAATCGAGGTAAACTCACCATCTTGTTCCCTAGTTTGAATAATCGACTCAACAGCAGCCCCACCTACTCCCTTAATGGCACCTAAACCAAAAAGAATTATCTCTTTGTCATCTTTAGTTATTGCGGAAAACTCCATGTATGAGTCATTTACATCAGGAGGAGAGAGCTCAATTCCCATTCTCTTTACCTCATCGATATAACGAACAACTTTATCTGTGTTGTCCTTGTCCGAGGTTAAAAGTGCCGCCATAAACTCATTTGGATAGTATGTCTTCAGCCATGCAGTCTGAAAGGTAATCATCGCATAGGCTGCCGAGTGAGACTTGTTAAAACCATACCCTGCAAACTTCTCAATCAAATCAAATAGTTTTGAGGCCTTATCATAATCATAACCCTGCTTTTGTGCACCGTCACTAAACTCATGATTAAAAACACTCATGTCTTTTTTCTTACCCATGGCACGACGGATAATGTCAGAATATCCAAGAGAAAAACCACCGATAGTCTGAACTATCTGCATTACCTGTTCTTGATAAACGATGACCCCGTAAGTCTTTCCAAGAATAGACTCCATAGTGTCAAAAGTGTACTCAATAGCCTCACGCCCATGCTTTCTCTCAATAAAACTGTCAAGCATTCCAGACTCCATAGGACCAGGACGGTAAAGTGCCAAGACCGCAATCAAGTCCTCAAAGTTGTCCGGCTTTAGTCGTTTATTTAAATCCTGCATACCGGAGGACTCTATTTGAAACATTCCTACAGTGTCTCCTCCACGGATTACATCATAAACCTTAGGGTCATTCTCATCTATTTTATGCCAAACTACATCTTTGTCATATCTTCTCTTTATCAGCTTAATAGCATTATCTATAACATCAAGAGTTTTAAGACCAAGGAAGTCAAATTTTATAAGGTCAACATCTTCAAGATAGTTAAGTGAGTACTGAGTTACAAAGGTTGTCTCACCTGAAGGTTTATATATAGGTGTCTTATACCATAGCTCTTCATTAGAGATAACAACACCCGCTGCATGTATACCTGAGTTACGTTTAAGACCCTCTAGCTTCTTAGCAAATTCCCATACTCTCTTTGAGTTTGCATCGCTCTCTATAAGCTCTTGGAGTTTTGGCTCTTTTTGAAAAGCCCCAGCTATAAAGTCGCCGTTTTTTGTTTTACCATTTAGAGTAATACCAAGTTCATCAGGTATAAGTTTTGCCATCTTGTCAGCTTGAGAAAGCGGCATATCAAGTACACGGGCAACATCTCTTATAACCCCTTTAGCTAGTAGAGAACCAAAGGTAATAATCTGAGCTACCTGATTACGTCCGTACTTCTCAACAACATAGTCTATAACCTCTCCGCGACGTGCTTGCATAAAGTCCATATCTATATCGGGCATTGAAACACGTTCAGGATTTAGGAATCTCTCAAAGAGGAGGTCGTATTTCATAGGGTCAATGTCTGTAATATCTAGTGAATATGCAACCAGACTCCCAGCAGCAGAACCACGACCAGGACCAACCGCTATACCTCTCTCTTTAGCAACCTTTACAAAATCCCAAACAATCAACATATAGCCGGGAAACTTCATTGAGTTTATTACATCCATCTCAAACTTAAGTCTATCTCTATACTCTTCATGCTTTTCTTCTGACACATGCTTAAGTCTCTCTATAAGGCCAACTTCACAACGATGTATAAAGTACTCTGCATCATTCTTGTCAATCCCGCTAAACCACTTTTTTTTATCTTCTAGTGAGGCATCGGATGCAAGTGGAGAATCATCTTCATGATTTATATCTAGACCATCATTTTTAGAGTACTCAGGAGTAAATTTAAAATTTGGCGGAATCGGGTCACCCAGCTTAAGCTCTAAGTTACACTTATCAACTATCTCCTGAGTGTGTGTGAGTGCTTCTGGAATATCTGCAAATATTCTTGCCATCTGCTCTGGAGATTTCAAGTAAAACTCATGTACTGAGTGGCGCATACGGTTAGGGTCATCATAGAGTTTATTCATCCCTATGCACATAAACGCTTCATGATACTGAGCATCACCCGGGTATGTGTAGTGAGTGTCATTTGTAGCAACTATTTTTATATCTAACTCTTTTGATATCTTAAGTACCTGATCATCTATAAATAGCTGGTCACCTATACCATGACGCATAAGCTCAAGGTAAAAGTCATCGCCGAATATATCCTTATACTCTTGTGCAACAGCAACCGCTCCGACGTATCCCAAAGCGCCATTTCTTACATTTCTCTCATTTTGCAGGTTAAGGTGCCAGTTTACTTCACCCTGAAGACATGCAGATGTACAGATAAGCCCTTCGCTATGTTCACGAAGCTCTTTTTTATTTATGCGGGGAAAATAGTAAAAGCCATCTATAAAAGCTTTAGAGGATAGATACATAAGGTTCTCATAACCCTTTTGATTTTTAGCAAAAAGGCAGATGTGAAAACGCTGTTTTGTACTTTTGTCATCTAGTGTGTCGCCATTATGAATATAACCTTCCATTCCAATAATGGGTTTAATTCCCGCACCTTTCATCTGCTGATAAAAGTCGATTGCACCGAACATATTTCCATGGTCAGTCATAGCAACCGAAGTCATACCAAGCTCTTTAACGCGAGAGACTAAATTGCTTAGTTTGTTTGCACCATCTAGTAGTGAATACTCAGTATGAAGATGTAAATGTGTGAAAGGTTGTGCACTCATATTATTGCCTATATTTTATAAATTATTTTTTGATTATAGTGAAATTGTCTTAAGCTTTAGTAATTTATTTTACTGATGTTTTATACCACTCTCACTTTAAAGAACTGATAATAAAATCTTTAAGAGAAGCAAACTGTGCTGAATAGTTTTTGCTCTTATAAAAGCTCTGAGTTAATTTTGAGACCATTGTTTTTTCATGCACTGAGTTTAGACTTGAGCCGTCATTTGCAAGCAATTCTCTCCATCTCTCTGCGGTGTATTTTTCTATTAAACTTTCACTTTTGCCATGACATAACCTACACCTGTTTGAATATATATTTTCTCCATCAGGCTTCAAAGATACTGAAACATTTCTTTTAATATTTCTTACATTTTCTACCGGTTTATCTATTTTTTTTACTTTAATCTTTTTATAATCAGACAAAACTGCAACTCTTTTAATATCTTCTAGTTTCTTAGGTGCTTTTTCATCTTTATACTGCTTTTGTTTATAAGATTTTCTAGGATTAGTTAAAATTTCATCAGGGATGGGTGAATCAACAATATCAAAATTAGTATTGTCCAAAACAATAATTTCTTTTTTATATATTTTTTGTTTTTTTGTAGTTTTTGCATCATATTTATTGTAAATATCCAAAGGTATCTCTTCTACTTTTGCAACTTCTATAAATTTTCTATTTTTATTTACAAGCTTTGGTTTATGTTCTAGGATTGGTTTTTCTATTTTTTTATCTATTTTTTTTACACTACTTATAATTTCTTTTTTTACAACAGTTGTGTTTTTATCTTGCACAACAGATAGATTGGAATCTGTTTCAGCTTTTACAGATACTTCTTCTGTTTCAATTTGTATTAGCTCAACAGTTGCTTTATCAGCATGTTCCTCTATAGTTATCGGAAAAGCGTCCTCGTTTAAAGTAATATGATATTTAGAATTGTAAAAAAAGATTATTCCCATAGCTGTAATAAAAAATAAAATCTGTAAATAAGTTTGTTTTTTCATTAGATAGCCATATGTAAATTTGATTTCAAATACTACATAAATCTTTCTAATTTATTGTTTAATATCATTTAATAGAGTGCAAGAAAGAATTTTGAGTTTTTTTTGAGAGTAGATTTTACATGTAGAGATTTTACATGTAGAAATTCTACATGTAAAACAATTATTTAACTTTTTCTAAATATTCACAATCAACAGTGTTTACTTTTACTAAGTCACCCTCTAAAACATGGTAAGGAACTTGAACAACAGCCCCTGTCTCAAGAGTTGCCGGTTTTTTACTTCCGCTTGAAGTATCGCCTTTAAAGTTTGGAGGAGTCTCAGTAATAATTAACTCCATTGTTTCAGGAGCAGCAACTGAAATAGCATTGCCTTTAAAGAAAATCATATCAACATTAGTTCCGTCTTTTAACCATTTTGCAGCATCGTCACACTGCTCATACGATAGACCAAGTTGGTCATAAGTTTCATTGTCCATAAACTGGTACATTTCACCATCATCATAAAGGTACTGCATTGTTTTGAAATCAATTATCGGAACTTCAAACTTATCACCGGCATGAACTGTTTTGTCAACAACTTTACCATTTAAAAAACTTTTCATTTTCATACGTACAAATGCTGCACCCTTACCTGGTTTAACATGTTGAAACTCTACCACTTTATATGGTACTTCACCTACAATTAGACGAACATTTTTTTTGATATCGCTCATTCCGATAGTTGCCATAGACACACCTTTAGTTAAGTATTTTTGCGGATTCTACACTAAATGGGCTTAGAATGCTATAATGTCAAAAAAATTTACGGATTTATAAAATATGGAATTTACTTTAGATGCCACTTCAAAAAATGCTCGCGCTTGTACAATTAAAACAGCTCACTCAACTATTAAAACACCGGTTTTTATGCCAGTTGGGACTGTTGGGAGTGTTAAGTCACTTGACATGGAGGATGTTCTTGATATACTTGGAGCTGAGATAATTCTTGCAAACACTTATCACATGTACTTAAGACCTGGCGATAAGACCGTTGCTAAAATGGGTAAACTGCACAAGTTTACGACCTTCCCTAAAAGTTTTTTAACAGACAGCGGAGGGTTTCAAGCATTTAGCCTTAGCAGCATGACCAAACATAAAGAAAACGGCATTGAATTTCGCTCTCACATAGATGGCTCAAAACACCTTTTTACTCCTAGTAAAGTTATAGATATTCAAAACAATCTTGGCTCAGATATCATGATGATATTAGATGATTTAGTTGCTCTTCCTGCTACTCAGGAGAGAATTGCTCTCTCTATTGACAGAACAACAAAGTGGGCGCAAGAGTCAATAGAGTACCATAAAGCAAATCAGGCAAAAGGAATCGGCACAGAGCAAAACATCTTTGCAATTATTCAAGGTGGAACGGACAAAGCTTTCAGGACTAAGAGTGCAACTGAACTTTGCGCTTTAACAGACTATGACGGTTTTGCTATCGGCGGACTAAGTGTTGGAGAGGCAAATCAGGACATGTACGATACAGTTGAGCATACTGTCCAATATATGCCAAAAGACAAACCTCGCTACCTAATGGGTGTTGGAACTCCTGAAGACCTAGTAGAAAACGTTGAGCGCGGTATCGACATGTTTGACTGTGTAATGCCCACAAGAAATGCTAGAAATGGAACTCTTTTTACATCATTTGGTAAAATAAACATTAAAGGGGCAAAGTTTAAAGAGGACGAGCTGCCGATAGATCCGGAGTGTACATGTCTTACATGTAAAAGATATACTCGCTCATATATCAACCATCTTATCAGAGCAAAAGAGCTCTCATACTTTAGACTAGCAACTATTCACAACCTTCACTACTATCTAAATCTAATGAGAGAGATGAGAGAGGCTATACTTGAAGATAGATTTGCAGAGTTTAAAACAGAGTTTTATAAAAAACGCTCTTAAAACTCAGTTACTCTATTTCCGTCAAATATAGCAGTTACTTTTCCGCTAAGCTCTTCACCATTATAAAGTGACTGTTCATTTGTGATAGTTACTTTTATATTCGGATTAAACAACATTGCGCTTACACTCTGACCTACATGTATAGTTCCATAATCTTGTTTAATACTCTTGGCACTATTTTTAGCTGCAAGTTTTACTAACTCACTCATGTTAATCATTTTTGACTCTACAAGTTTTGTGTAGTAAAGTGGCATCGCTTCACTAAGTGCTTCACACCCATAAGCTGCATCAAAAAAAGCAACCTCTTTATTTACAGGAGAACTTGGCTGGTGCAGAGTAGTAAGCACATCTATCTGATTGTTTTTAAGTGCTTCTTGCAGAAGTTTTACATCACTTTTACAAGCAAGTGGCGGGTCAAGTTTTGCAGTTGTATTGAAGTTTTCACAAGCCTCATCTGACTTTATAAGATGATGAATAGAGACTTCACACCTTACATCTACACCATCTTTTTTTGCCTGAGTTATTAAAGAGACAGAGTGAGGAGAAGCGATTGATTTAAAAAGAATTCTGATTTTAAAGTGTCTTGCTATCTCAATCATACGAGATACATGCAAAACTTCACTAAGGTCCGGTATCCCTGCTAGACCTAGTTTCGAGCTTACATCTCCATCGAGCATCACACCACTTTTAATAAGTGAGTTATCCTCCGCTTTACAAAACAGAGTAACATCATACATCTGACAATACTGAGCTATTTTAATTGCCACATCATTTTTGGCAATCGTACTCATATAGGGAGCTATTGCGCCTCTTTTTAAAAGAATTGCTATATTGCTAAGGGTTGCATCCTCTTTTAGTGTGTTAATCATCAAGTCAACCTTTGCACCACTTAAGTCATGAAGACCATTTTGAGCAAATTCTAAAACTATTTCACTATCTATTGCAGGAGTGCTGTCTGCATTTAACACAACATGTCCCACCCCACCGCTAAGTGCTTGTTCTGCGATAGACCTGATGTTTTTAGAGTTTAAAATCGAGTCTTGCAGTCTTATGTTTGTCTCTACTAAAAGCGGCATAAAGTATGAGCCCTTAGCATCAACAATATGAGCATCTGATAGATTTACATCTATCTGTGTAATAACTCCATCTTCTATGCGAATATCAGCTTCTCTTTGCCCATCACAGTCACAGATTACTGCATTTTGTATAACCATTTCAGACCACCTTTGCTATAATGATAAAATTATATTCTATTAAGGCTTAGATTGCGTTTTTTTCTTATACTGTTTTTATTACTCTCTTTGTCCCAAGCTCAGACACCTTACGAAGCAGGGAAATATATATATATACAAAAAGGGTGCTATAGTTGCCATGGCAATAATCTCGAAGGTTTGCATGAGTACCCACATCTGGCAAATAGAGCCAAGGGCTATATGAGTTACAAACTTAAATACTTCCGCTCCAAAAAAGCAGACACACAGCAACAAGAGATGATGATAGCTTATGCCTCTGGTCTAAGTGATGCAGATATAGACAATTTAACAACCTACATGTATGAGTTTGTAAAGGATGAGAGTGCACAAAGATATGATGACAGCTTTCAAACATCAGGAGACGGTGGATCATGAAGATTTTAGTTAGTGCCTTAGAGCACTCTGCAAATATACACCTGAAATCTCTAAAAAAAGAGTTAAGTGAAGATGTAGAGTTTGTTGGTATATTTGACAGTGAACTCGGTGATAGCATTATTGATTTAAGAAGCCTTGCTATTATGGGTTTTGTCGATGCTATTAAAAAACTGAGATTTTTCTTTAAATTAAACACTCAGATGGCAAACTTAGCTAAAGATGTAGATAAAGTTTTACTTATAGACTCATCAGGCTTTAACCTGCCTCTTGCTAAAAAAATTAAAAAAATGCACCCCGATAAAGAGATAATCTACTATATTTTACCTCAGGCATGGGCTTGGAAACCAAAGCGTATACCAGTGCTTGAAAAAACCATAGACCATTTAGCTTCTATACTTCCGTTTGAAAAAGGGTATTACTCAAAAAATGCTCCAATCACCTATGTAGGGCACCCTCTTCTTGATATTATAAAAGAGTATAAAGAGGAACTAAATCTACATGTAGAAAAAATTGCCTTTATGCCAGGAAGTAGAAAAGGTGAGATAAACAAGCTTATGCCCATATATAAAGAGCTTCAAAAAAAGCTACATGTAGAAGCTACTATTGTTATACCAGAACATTTCAGCCAACACGATATAAAAGAACTTTATGGTGATTTAAGCGGCTTTAAAATAGCTCACAACGCACATAAAACACTTCTGGATTCTGACTTTGCATTTATATGCAGTGGAACTGCTACGCTAGAAGCAGCACTTATTGGAACTCCTTTTATATTAACATATATAGCAAAACCACTTGACTACTTTATAGCAAGCAAACTTGTAAAATTAAACCATATAGGACTTAGTAATATAATGTTTACAAAGTTTAACAAGAGAGATATGCACCCTGAGTTTATCCAAGATAATGTTACGGTAGATAATTTACTTAAAGCCTTCAGTGAGTATGACAGAAGTGAATTTTTAAGTGACTCAAAAGCATTAAGAAAATACTTGCAACATGGAAGTTCAAAAAATGTTGCATTAATAATAGAGGGAAAATAATGAAAATTGATTTTGTAAATTTAAAAGCACAATATAGAGAGTATCAATCAGAAATAGAAACTGAAGTTTTAGATGTATTTAGATCAGCCGAGTTCTTGTATGGAGAGAAATTAAAATCATTAGAAACAAGTTTAGCTATATATACTGGAGCAAAACACGCTATTGGTTGCGAAAGTGGCACTGATGCCCTTATGCTATCCTTAGTTGCTTTAAACATTGGGCATGGCGACGAAGTCATAACTACTCCATTTGCATCGAGCTCAACTGCCGAAGTAATCTCACTTTTAGGTGCACATATTGTTTTTGTAGACATTGATGAAGATAGTTACAATATTGACCCTCTAAAAATAAGAAATGCTATAACTGAAAAAACCAAAGTAATCATACCTGTCTCACTTTTTGGACAGTGTGCAGATATGGATGCAATCAATGAAATAGCAAAAGAGTGTAATTTACCCGTAATAGAAGATGCTTCTCAGAGCTTTGGCGCAACTTATAATGGCAAAAAATCATGCAACCTCTCAACAATAGGTTATACAAGTTTTTACCCATCAAAACCACTGGGCGCTTATGGCAACGGCGGAGCAGTTTTTACAAATGATGAGGAGCTGGCAACAAAAACTAGAGCTCTTTTGGAACATAAGATATATGGCTGTCTCGATGAGACTCAAGCAGCAATACTTGGTGTAAAACTAAAACATTTTGATAAAGAGGTAAGACTTCGAGATGAGATAGGTACAAGATACAATGACCTGCTTGAAGATGCAAATGTAATAGTTCCAAAAATCTCAGGGTCAAATACATGTGTATTTTCTCACTACTCTATAAGAGTTGAAGATAGAGAGGCTATGATGGAGAAGTTAAGAGATGAAGAAATTCCAACTATTATTTATTACCCTACTCCTCTTCACCTTCAAGAAGCGTTCAAAAAACTAGGCTACAACGAGGGAAACTACCCTGTAAGTGAAAAAATATCTTCACAAATAATGTCACTGCCTATGAGTGCTTTTCTAACAGAAACAGAGCAAGACTTTATAGTTCAAGTAATCAAAAACTAAATCTTGCCAAGATGAGCCAAAAATTCATCTGGCTCTATAAAACCTACAATAGTTTTAGCGCTTAATACTTTTAAGTTTTCATCAAAAAATATCATTACCGGCGGTCCAAAAACACCATACTTTTTACTAAGCTCTTTTTGAGCCTGCTCATTATCTGTTAAATCTGCCCTAATTAGGACAAACTCGCCAAGCTTAGCCTTTACTCTTTCGTCTGCAAATGTAATCTCATCCAACTCTTTACAAGATGCACACCAATCAGCACTAAAGTCAAGCATTATTTTTTTGCCGCTGTTCTTAGCCAAAAGTGCATCTAACTCTTTTACTGAAGTCACCTTTTCAAACTTTACATGTGAAGTAACATTCTGGCTGCCAACCGTAGCCGAGGGAGAGTTTAAAAACCAAAGTGGCTTTGTCATACTGCTTGAACCAGCCATAACCCCAATAAAAAGAGCTATAGAGTAAACAAATATGATTACAGCGGTAGTTCTTTTAAATATATGTCCATCACGCTCAAGAGCACCTAAGTAAATTGCAAAACCAATCCCAAGAACAGAGTATAAAAGCGTGGTAATTTGAGCATCTACAATACGCTCTAGCATCCAAACAGCGACACCAAGCATCATTACACCAAATACTGCGCTAACCATGGTCATCCATGCTCCAGGTTTTGGCATAAACTTACCAGCACTAACTCCTACAACAATAAGAGGAAGACCCATTCCAATACTCATAGAAAATAGAGCCATTCCACCAAGAACAGCATCACCTGTCTGCCCAATGTAGACTAAGGCACCAGCGAGTGGAGCTGCCACACATGGACCAACTATAAGAGCTGATAAAAATCCCATTATTGCAACACCGATATACCCATTAGGGTTATTGTTTGAACTAACTTTTTCAATTATAAAGTTTGGAAGTTTAAGCTCAAAAAATCCGAACATACTCATAGCAAGTACTACAAAAACTCCAGAAAAAGAGTATATAACCCAAGGAGTTTGAAGTGCTGCTTGAAGGTTTGAGCCAAACAGACCGGCTAACACACCGGCAATCGTGTAAGCTACAGCCATAGCAAGAACATAAACGATAGATAGCATAAATGCCTTCTTGGTAGTTATCCCCTCACCTTGACTTATAATAACTCCAGATATAATCGGTATCATTGGAAACACACAAGGAGTCAAAGCCAACAAAAGTCCAAAGCCTAAAAAAGTCAAAAGAATTACAATAACACTACCTGACTTTATTGTATTGGCTATAGAGTCACTCTCAGATACATCTTCTGCAACCTCTGATTTTTGCAACGGAAGATTTTGTCCTTCTGAAGATAGTCTTGAACTATCTACATCAAACTTAAAAGAGTTTGTATATGGCTCGTAACACAAGCCTAGCTCTGAGCAACCCTGATACGTAAGTTCAAACTCAACACTTTTTATGCCGGTAACACCACTTTCCTTTTTTAAATCTATAAAGAAAGTCGGCGACTCAAGGTAAACCATGTCTCCATCGTGTTCAACACTTTTAGGCGACTTGATGTTTTTAATGCTTATACCGCTTCCATCTTTAATAATTAACTTAACAGCATCTTTATATAAATATATCTCTTTTGCTATCTCTATTTTAGCTTCTATTTGTGTATTGTCATTAATTTTAGCAGTTGGATTAAAAGCCTCTTCAGGCATTAAAAATTTAGGCTGTGCTCCAAATAGTAAAATAGAGGAGAGTACAAAAAGTATAATTTTTTTCATTAAGAATCTTTCATATGGTGTAAATGTGATAATATTATAGCAAAGTTAACAGTAAAATATAAAAAATTAATACAACTTCAGTATAAAATTCTACTTAGTGTTGTCAAATTGATATACAACCCCTTTTTCATAATCTTTTATTAATGCATTTAGACATTCAGATATCTCTTTCATTGTCTCAACATTAGGTTCAATATAAATCTTATTCTTACTTTTTGTCATAGTAATTATTTTTGCATCTTTTAACTCTTTTAGATGACGTGAAATCGTTGGAAGCGCGAAATCAAATTCGTTGGCAATACTCGTCACACATGTAGCTTGGGCTATTATGTCATCTTTTGGTTTTGTTCCATCAATTGAACAAGCATACCCTCCGCTGAAAATATTTTTAAAAATCTTAAATCTTGTCTCGTTTCCAAGGGCTTTAAAAATTTTTATCTTCTCACTCATATCAAGCATCTGTAACCTTATGTAATTTCATGTAATGTGAATTATATCACAATGAAATCTATTTATCATCTTAGACAATTTATTCTAATTTATATGCAGAACAAACACATTAAATCCATTTTTATAGTAATATAAAAGCTTGAAAGAGTGCTTTTGTAAAATTCTTTTTACTAAACTAAGCCCTAATCCATATCCAGCCTGATTTCTTGAGTTGTCTCCCTGAGTGAAAGCTTCACAGTAAAACTCCAAAGATTTATCTAACTCTTTACCGCTACTCTTTACTAAAATTTCTCCTTCTTGTGCAACAATATAAACAGGTTTTTTGGTGCTATATTTGAGTGCATTGTCAATAAGGTTTTTTAGCGCAATAGAGAGGTAATTCAGGTCTGCATTTATATAAAAGTTTGATTCTACTTTTACATCTATCAGTGTCTCATCCTCAATGAAAAGTTTTGAGAGTGACTCAGCTATTAGAGTCTCACAGCTAAACTTTTGCACATCCAGTTTATACTGGTTTGCATTTAGTTTTTCTAAATATAAAAGCTCACTAGTCATCTCGTCAATTTGAGATAATGCTCTTTTTAATATACTTTTATATTTAGAATCTTCTATCATCTCAGCTGCAAGTTTAGATTTTAATATTGGGGTTTTAAGCTCATGTCCAATATCACGCAACAGAATCTCTCTGGATGTAATTAGCTCCTCTATATTTGCAGCCATTGAGTTAAAGGTGTTAGAGACCTTTCCTATCTCGTCTTTGGAACTGTTCTCTATTCTTAGACTGTAGTCTCCATCACCAAAGTTTTTTATGCTTTTAGATATACCTCTTAGTGGGTATATAATTTTCAATATAATCAAAAACATAATTATTAAAATAGTTATATCAGCTAAAATCATATAATGCAATAGCTCTTTTTTTGTAAAATTATCATCTTGAGAGATATCAATAACTAAGATGTCATCATCCAAATACTTCATATATAGCAGGTACTTATCATCTTCGTGTTTTAAAATATTTATAGTTGAGAGTTCTGTCTCATATCTATGTACTACTTTGGATGATTTAAAGTAGTGTTGTTTATCTTCTATTTTTTTAAACTTTAGTTCTTTTAATTTTTTTTCTAAAGCATTTTTATCATTATTTGAGAGGTATGTAAAGAGTTCTTGGGACACTTGGATGTACTTCTCTTTTAAAAAAGACTCCATTGTCCTTTGTGTCAGTTTGTTTGTCTCATTTGACACAAAAATCATCAAAGAGAAACTTATTAAAAAGAGTATTAAAACTTTACTAAAAATTGACATGTATCAACCTATAAATTTATATCCAATGCCCCATACAGACTTTATATATTTTGGGTCTTTTGAGTCATCACCTATCTTTTGTCTAATATTGCTTATATGCATATCTATAGTTCTCTCTTTTGAGTTGTACTCTATTCCGGTCACACTGTTTGATATTGACTCTCTTGATAACACTTTCCCTTGGTTTTGTAAAAATAGATGTAAAATATCGTACTCTATTTTTGTTAAGTCAAGTAACAAACCCTCTATTTTTATCTCATGCTTCTCTTCATCAATCTCAAAATCACCTATTGTTTTAGCACTGCTTAAAGACCTTCTCAAAATCGCATTTATTCGGATAACCAATTCTCTTGGTTCATAAGGTTTTGCCAAATAGTCATCTGCACCAAAATCAAAACCCAAAATTTTATCACTTAGTTCACTTCTGGCAGATGATATAATAATAGGCACAGAGGAGAGCTGTCTAATCCTTTTACACACATCAAAGCCATCCATCTGAGGTAGCATTAAATCAAGTACTACAATGTCATATAGATTTGTATTTTTCTCAAGGTTTTGCAAAGCTTCTTTTGGTTTTTCAAATGAAATAACTTCAAAATCGTATTTAATCAAATAATCACTAATTAGCGTCTGCATATCCAAATCGTCTTCAATCAGTAAAATCTTTTGCATCATTCAACTTCCCAATCATCAAAATAGTATATAAAATCTTTTCTTTGTTGTTGGCTTAAAATTGAGTGTAAACTCTCCAATAACCGGTTTTCTATCTCATGTGACTTAGCATCCAATGCTTTGTTTAATCTATCTATCTCATCAACTTTAAAAACATCATCAATAAACAATTTTTCTCTTTTTGCTTTTATCTCTTCTTTATACTCTCTAAACTCTTTTAAATGAGACATAAAATCTTTTAAAATCTTTTTTACTTTTATAGTCTGTGTTTTGGATAAGTTCAAATGAGAAAGTTCTTTATTTATATGGCGTTCATTATAATGTTCATTACTGTCTGAAAACAGAGCGGTCACAATAAATAATATCATAATAAAATATTTCATAATATTCACCTTTTAGGTATTTTAATATCTTTATCATTTAATAAACCTTGTTCAAAGTTTACATGACATGCTTTACAGTTTGAAATATTACCTATGCTTTTACGTTTAAATATACCAACTTCTATATCTTTATGTCTCTCTTTCCAGTATGGAGTCTTTGTTATAGCTATAGTATCATTGCCATCCATACTATTCAAAATTTTAAATGATGCCTCTTTACTGGAGTTATCACTACTGTTTTTTACTAGATACTCTTTTATAGAGAGGACATCTGCTTCATCAAGAGATGCATCATCACCAAAGTGGTTTTCTAAATTATGGGAGCACTGCATAACAACAAGAAGTTCATTTGCATCTAATTTTGCAAATATTTAAAAAAATACACTTTCGTATATTCCAAATTGATAATATATTCCATTAATATTATGGATATTTGAGATATTTACTTCTATCTCTTTCATCTATTAACACTCTTTCTCATGTTCATCTGTCTATATGCCAATAATCTTAGGTTAGCTGCTATACAAGCGATGGTAAAATTCATATTGTTTCTAACCAAACCTATAAATCTTGTAGTATGTCCTTTCATTTGAACTTTCAAATCTGCGAATCTATGTTCAACTTTTGCTCTTATCTTGTGTTTTGGTTTCTCATCTTCTCGCTGGATTTTTCTCTCATCACTGCTCATTTTCTGCTTCTCTTTAAGACATATCATATTCTCAATATCTTTTGATTGCAGAAGCTCATCTATCTCTTTGGACTTATAGGCTTTATCGGCATAACAAGCTTTTACATTTGGAATTGATTCTATAAATGGTTCAAGCACATCTATATCTGAAGTGTTAGCAAATGTAGTCATTGTTTTTAGAATCACTCCGCTCTCTTCATCTGATGCAATATGAGTTTTATATCCTTGTGTATATTGTTTTTTTGAGGATTGGTAACCTATTCTTATATCTGTATCTATTTTATTCTTATGCTCATAGCTATCTTTCTCATTTTCAATAATCTCTTGAGAAATTTTTACATCTTTAGTATCTATATCTTGAAGTGTGTCCAGTTGAGCGTTTTTCATTGTTTTTGAATTGTATTCTTTAGCGTTTAACAATTTTTCTATTTTCTTTTTTGAAGGTGTTCTTGATTTTAGCTCTTCATTTATTTGAATGTCTAGTTTGCTATTATCAGTTTCTACTTTTAATTTATCTTCACTTTTTTGCTCTTTAGTTTTATTGTTGATTTGAGTGTTTTCACTTTTGATAAGAGAAGCATCTACTAATACTGATTTACCCTCTTTGGCGATAAAGTTATTATCTTCTAGTTGTTTGTTGACTGCATTAAAAAGCTTATCATATAGTTTATTTGCAAGTAGTGAGTTTCTAAATCTACAAATTGTAGATTCGTCTGGTACGGTATCTTCTAAACTAAGTCCAACAAACCTTATAAACAATAAATTGACATAAAGTGCATCTTCCATTGATTGATCACTGAGGTTGTAGTATTTTTGCACGAGGAGTATTCTAAACATTAACACATTGTCATAAGCAGGCGAGCCAGTAGCATTCTTTCCGCCTCTACCATTTTTATTTAGTATTGGTCTTAGTTTCTCAAAGTTTATTATTGAATCTAACTCTTTAAGAAACGAATTTACCTTATGGAGTCTTGATGTTATTGCTATATCTGAAAATGTGTTGTTTGTATCTTTAAATGCCATGTCTCTACCTTGTTTATAGCAGATATTTTAGCCAAAAAGTGCTGTTAAAGTGCTTGTTTTAGGGAGTTTTCCTTGATGTTCTGGGGTTATTTACTGTGCAGTGGTCTCATTATCCATCATTTTTACCCAAGAGCTACTTGGCAATAAATTAGGTGGATAAAGAGTATGACAGCTTACACACTCATCGTAGAACAGTTTATGTTCTACTTTATAATTTACAGCTCTGTTATTGTCAGCCACTAAAACGTTAGATGGATTACTCAAAAGGTATATCAAAAGAAAAATAGATGAAGCTATCCATAAAACACCAAACAGTTTTTGCAAAAGTGTAAGTTTTAAACTTTTCTCATCACCATATTTATATCCATCTACCATTGACTCAACGGCTTTTGATTTATGAAGAAGTTTATCAATTACTACACCTGCTACATGTATAAATATCACACCCATAAATGCATTGGAGAATAGCTCATGCACATCTTCAAAAAAATCCATATCTTTAAATAGTGAGATATTTA
This sequence comes from Candidatus Sulfurimonas baltica, assembly GCF_015265455.1. Lineage (NCBI taxonomy): Bacteria > Pseudomonadati > Campylobacterota > Epsilonproteobacteria > Campylobacterales > Sulfurimonadaceae > Sulfurimonas > Candidatus Sulfurimonas baltica. The sequence goes on from NZ_CP054492.1 coordinate 1,550,410, forward strand.
AAAAAGAGAGTAGTCCCATCCCCTCTTGTGTCCCATATACAACAACCCCCGTTACAACTGAGGCCAAACCTAAAATAATCATGGCCACTATTGCCCAGCTTGAAGCCGGATTGTGACCCATATACTCTTTTTTTTCTCCAAATAAACCAAACATATACTCTATTAAATCTTTCAAGTTAAAGTTGAAATCTTTAAACTTAGAGTATCTAACATCCATAAAACCCCAAATAATTCGAAACAAAAAAAGCAAACCAATTGTGTAGCCAACTATAGCATGGTAGCTGAGTAAGTTTTCAAATTCTGCAAGTACAAATACCACTCCAACAGCAATCACAAGCAGTATATGAAAGAGTCTTGTAAAAAGACTCCATACATAAATCTTAGTCATTTTCCCATTTACCATAATTTGGGATATTTATATCTCTCTCACTATATGAACCTTTGTCAGCTGTTGTATGACAGGCCATGCAGTTTGATAAAGAGCCAACCTCTTTTTGTGTTATAAGATTTTGGCGAATTTCTCTATGCTTTTTTATAAAATAGCGTGTATCAGTTACGGCTATCGGCGTTTCATCACCTCCTATACTGTTGTTTATCTTTGCACTTCTTTTATAGTTTGTAAACTTATCTGCTGAATTGTCAACAAGATAGTTCAGTATTTTTTTGTTATCTTGTGGTTCCAATGTTGCATCTGTACCAAAGTGGTTTTCAAGATTTTTCATTAGCTTTACCCATGATCGCTCAGGAAGAAGTCCTGGCTGATATGCAAAGTGACAACTTGCACACTCTTTGATATAAAACTTATCTGTTACAGGAGCTACACCTCTATTTTCATTAAAACCCAATGAACTTGCATACACGCTTGCTGCTACAAATAGTGGCAGTAATATTAATTTTTTCATCATTTATCCTTTATTTTTTGCTTATGATGTAAGTGATTACATCGCCTTTTTCCTGAGCACTGCCCTCTCTGGCATAAACATCTTTAAAGTTTCTGCGCAACCACTTTTGGACATCTTTAACATCTGTAAACCTCTTAGCATTAGCAGATGGAGAAAGCGGCTCTATAACTTTGTTAGTATGCTCGTTTAGTCCTTGTTTTGACAACTCATTTGTATGACAAGAGACACATGATATAAGCTTGTTGTTTTTGCCAATATGCTCAGAAGTAAAAATCTTCTCACCTCTTTTATAATCAAATCCACTAAAACTTGGATTTTCTTTTTTTGCTTCATTATCTAAAGTTTTCATATACTTCTGCATCTCAGTATTTAGAGCTGTTGCTTGAGACAATGAAAATACAATAGATAAAGTTATAATTACTTTATTCATTTCTAACTCCTTTAATTTCTTGATATTAAAAGTATAGAAGAAGGGTGTCAATTTAGTTTAAACATTTCTTTACAATTTCTTTACAGTTTAAAACGCTATCTTCTATTACATTTTTTCTAGCTATAATCCGTTCGAATTCAATTGCAATTATAAAATTTTATGGGAATAGTTAATATATGGGAAAATACTTGTATTTTATAAAAAGATCTGTTTTTTTATGGTCTTTTCTTCTTTTTATTATAATTTTCATCTCTCTTAAGCAGCTTGGTTCTTGGTATGTTTCTAACATCATTGAACATCACAATAAAAATATTATAACCGAATTGACTGCTCATGGAAACACATTAAAAGAGGCGCTTGATAAACGTTTTGCTCTACTTTATGGACTCAAAACATATATAGAGGTTCAACTTAATGAAACTCAAGGAAATCTGGATTTAAATGATTCTGAAATTTTCAACTTTGCAAAATCTATGCACGAATATTCATCAGCAATCAGGAACATAACTATTGCACAAAACGCAATACAAAGCTTCGTATATCCGGCTGAAAATAACGAAGAAGTTCTAGGGCACAATCTTTTAAGCGACCCACGAATCTCCGTTGTTGAAAATATTAAAAAAACTATAGAGACAAAAGAGCCAATACTTGACGGACCTTACGAGTTGCGCCAAGGTGGACTAGGAGTAGTTTTACGCTTAGCTATATTCAAAGATGAAAATTTTTGGGGAATTATTGCTATCGTTCTTGATTTGCCAAATATTTTATTAGAAGCAGGTATATTGTCATCAAAATCTAATTTTGATATTACTGTGCGTAGTATGGATAACAAGATTATTGCTGGCTCAATTAAAGAGAAATCAGCAGTTCAAGTTAAACATAGAGTTATAATTTTTGACAAATATGTAGATTTAATAGCATATCCTGCTACAAACTTCTATTATGATAATCTTCATTGGATAATTAACTCAATCGTATTTATTATTGCTCTTATGTTAAGCTCTATTGTTTATATTGTAGCTAATAGGCAAGTTTATCTCAAATCTGCTATTGAAAAAGCCTCTTTTGAACTACAAAAAGAATCACAAGACTTGAAAACAATAATTCAAGAAGCTCCTAACCCTATTATGATACATAATGAAGATGGAGATATTCTCATGGTAAACAAAGTCTGGGAGAGACTAACCGGATATAACTATAAAGAGATAAATACAATAGAAAAATGGGTTGAAATAGCTTATGGCAAAAAATTGTTATTTGTAAAAAAATATATTGATAAACTCTATGCCATGAATAAGCCATCTGATCAGGGAGAATATAATCTTCGCACAAATAATGGAAACATTGTTACATGGCAGTTTAGTTCCGCTCCTCTAGGGATAAGAGATGGTAAACGCACGGTAATCTCTTCTGCTATGGATGTAACCGAGCTAAAAAGAAAAGATGAACTGTTAATTGTTCAGTCTCGCCACGCCGCTATGGGGGAGATGATTGGGATGATAGCTCATCAATGGAGACAACCTCTTAGTGTGATTTCAATGACTGCCAACAATATATATTTAGATATTGAACTTGGTGAATTTAATGAGACAAAAGCACAAGAGTACTCAAAAAATATTATGAAACATACGAAACATTTATCAGATACAATAGATGACTTTAGAAACTTTTTTAAACCTGACAAAGCTATCTCTGTTGTAAAACTAAAAGATATTTTGGAAAAAACATATGTTATTATAAACGACAGCTTAGTTAATAATAACATTAAAATAAACACTGTATATGAATCCGATTCTGAAGTAGAGGCATACCCAAGAGAGTTGATGCAGGTATTTGTAAATATTATAAATAACGCCAAAGATGCACTATCTATACATCATAACGATGAGGCGACAATAAACATAAAAGTCTATGAAGATGAAAAGTATGTAAATACTGAAATATGCGACAATGGAATCGGTATAGATGAAAAAATATTATCTAAGATATTCAATCCATATTTCAGCACAAAAAATGAGAAGAACGGAACAGGCTTGGGTCTGTACATGAGCAAAATGATTATTGAAAATCACCTTCATGGAGTTATTGAAGTTATAAACAAAGATAATGGAACATGTTTTAGAGTACGCCTTAAGAAAATTATTGAAAAACTCAACTAGACCCTGAATCAAGTTCAGGGTGACGCGGGTGACGTCACTCCAAAGCAAACTCTCGTCATTCCAAACTTGATTTGGAATCTAACCGCCTCATCATTCAGATGGTTTAACTACATATTTTTTTTTGTTTTATTAGTCGCAACTGCTTCATACGGGTTCTCAGGCCAGTAATGTCTTTTATACTTACCTCTAAGCTCTTTTGCCACCTCAACGTACGAGTTTTGCCAAAAGCTTTTTAAATCGTATGTTATTTGAATAGGTCGCATAGCCGGCGACAAAAGATGAATCTGCAAAGGCATAGTGCTTTTTAGTACCTTTGGCATCTCAAGCAGTCCGAAAACTTCTTGAATCTTCACACTTACAGATGGCTTATCCGGGTCTGAGTAGTCTATATAAATATTTGAACCGCTTGGAACTTTTACATGTAAAGGTGCGAGAGCTTCTAAACGCTGTTGATTATCCCATGATATTAAAGCCAAGAGAATTGCATACATGTCCAAGCTCTCAAGCTCTTTAACCGTAGTGACACCATCAAGATACGGCTCCAGCCAACTGTCTAAACTACTCATTAGAGTCTCATCGCTTAAATCTTCAAACATCAATTCCAGATGTCTGTTTACAAAGTTTACCCTTGCCATTAAGCTAGTTGCTTTTTTACTCCATGTTAGAAGTCCCAAGCCCTCTTTTTTAATTAACTCTAAAATCAGTTTTTTGTAGTTGTGCTTTGAGCTTTGTTTACTTACAGATGAGTGAAGCTGCAACTGTAAAAAATAACTGTTATCTCTTATGTCAAATTTTTTGTTTTCTTTATTGTAGTTTATGGACTCACTCTGTTTTATAAAATCTGCAAAATACTCCTCAATCTGCCATAATGATACTCCCATAGACAAATTTATAAAAGAGTCGCTTTCGTTTGCATTTAAATTTGGTACAACTAAGAACTCCTCGTTATACAGAGAATCTTCTACATGTAGGATTGCCCCTTTGCCGTTACTGAGTTTATATCTGTTCTCACCTCTAGCTCTTTGCTTTGCAAGTCTGTCTGGGTAAGCCATAAGAAGCAATACCACTAATATATCTTTATTTAAAGAAGTGTTTTTGTTACCCACTTTTTTAATCTTTTTTAGTTTGGAGTAAAAGAAATCTGCCTGTTTCAATACCTCTCTCGCTCTACCTACATGTATATAGTTTTCATCAAAATCTTTTTCGTAAAGATGGACAAATCTTGAGAGTATATTGCTGTCTATACGTGAATTTTTTAAAATATCTTTTTCAATCAAAAGTGCTGCCAAAAGAGATGCCTCATAAGCAAACCCCATATCATTTGCTTTTAATATCATATAAGAGAAGCGGGGATGCACTCCAAGACTCAAAGCCTCTCTTCCAAAGGGAGTGATTTTATAAGAGTCATCTAACATTTGCAACTCTTGCAATACACCCCTGCTCTCTTTTATAAGCTTCTCACTTGGAATATCAAGCCACTTAAGTTCATTAAAATCATCAACTCCCCACAAAGCAAGGTCTAAAAGCAGTGAACTTAAATCTGACCTTAGTATTTCAGGCTTTGTTGATTCAAGTAAAACTTTCCCCTCATGCCAAAGTCTGTAGCACTTTCCGTTTGAGACACGTCCAGCCCTTCCTGACCTTTGTATGGCTGACTCTTTAGATATAAAGGACATCTCCAGATGGTCCATAGCGTTTGAGTGGTTATATCTTGATAGTTTTTCAAAACCGGTATCAATGACAACCCTTACACCCTCAATGGTCAAAGATGTCTGGGCTATGTTTGTTGAGAGAATAATTTTTCTACATGTAGAGTTTTGCAAGGCTCTATCCTGCTCTTTTTTACCCAGTGCTGAGTATAGAGGAAAAACTGAAATATCTTTGTTTTTTAAAGCTACATGTAGTGAGTTTTGCAAGTTTTTTATCTCTTTGACTCCAGGTAAAAAAACTAAAATATCCCCCTCGTCATCTTTTACAGAGTTAAGAATTGTACTTAATACTAGAGCATTTGCTGACCTGCTGTCTGGCTGCTTTGTATTTATATTTAAATAATTGACTTCCACCTCATAGGTTCTACCTTGTGAAGTGATAACAGGAGCACTCTCAAGCAGTTTTGAAATCTCTTGTGAGTTAAGCGTTGCTGACATTATTAAAATTTTTAAATCATCTCGCAGTAGCTCTTGAACTTGCAGAGACAAAGCCAAAGAGAGGTCGCTGTTAATGCTTCTCTCATGAAACTCATCAAAGATAACCAAAGCTACTTTTTCAAGTGTTTGGTCTGCTTGAAGCATGCGAACCAATATAGCTTCAGTTACTACAAGGATTTTTGTTTTTTCACTATAACAACTATCCATTTTAACCTGATACCCAACACTCTCTCCGACATCTTCACCTAAAAGTTTAGCCATTTGAGTAGCAACCATTCTAGCCGCAACTCTTCTTGGCTCAAGCATAATTATCATCTTCTCGCCAAGCCAAGACTCTCCAAGCAAAGAAATTGGAACAAGTGTACTTTTTCCTGCTCCTGGAGGAGCTTGCAGTATAAGTGTCGAGTTAGCGCTTAGTGTGCTTTTTATATCTTCTAAGACTTCGTTTATCGGGAGGTTTTTCATATTCGCCATTATACTTTTAAAAACTTCTAAATATCTCAGGAACTAAAGCATCTTTGCCTATTTCCAATGCTGTGTTTAACTCCTCTATTAGCCTCTCTCTATCCTTTGGGATTGTTCCTGAGAGATGCAGAGCATTAGAGGCGTGGTTGGAGCGAAATATTACTTTATTGCAAGGGTCTAGTAGTTGTAAAAATCTCTTCTGCTCATCCAATATCTGATAATCGTCAAGCATAGTAAAATCATTAAAGTGTTTATAAAAATTATCTTTAGCATCATCTTCTAAACCTAACTGCAGAGTTGATAGATAGTTGAGAGTTGTAGCATTTACAATCTTAGCAGTATCTTGGATATGCTCAGTTGTATACTTCTCTCCTCCTATACCTAAAATAACTGTTGCTGATATTTTCATACCAGAAGCAGAGGCTCTATTTAGAGACTCTATGATTTGGCTTGAGTTAACACCTTTAGTAATCTTTTTTAGTACTGTATCGCTTCCTGACTCAACTCCATAGTAGATTAAGTTTAGTTTGTTAAACACAAGAAGTTCTAGCTCCTCTTGTGATTTTTCAAGAAGATTTTGTGCAGATGCATACAGCGACACCCTCCTTAGTTTAACAAATGATTTCTGGAGGTATTGAAGTAATTTAACCAGATAGCTTGTATCCAAAGAGAGCGCATCACCATCGGCTAGAAAAATTTTACTTGCCGCTGGATAATGTGTAGCCAATTTATCTATATCTTTAAAAACATCTTCCATATCTCTTACTTTATAGCTCTTTGTTTTATACATGGAACAAAAGCTGCAGTTATTGTAACTACAACCGTATGTTGCTTGAATAATTACGTTATCAGCTTCTGCAGGCGGTCTAAATAGTGGGTGTGAGTAGTTTATCATTTAGTATTTTATCCTAACGCTCACAAATCAACCCTTACAATTGGAATAAAAATTGCATAGCTTAATATATATCTTTTAAGGATTTAATATGACATACCAGACAAACCCAGAAATTTCACACTCTTATGACTCTGGCTACAGACAAACATACGAAGGCAAACAAATCAAAGTTATTACAGTATTTTCAGATATTGGTGTAGCTATTGTTGAAGATGAGTATGGGAATATATTTGATGTTAAAAATTCAGTTATTAGAACCGTAAACTCTCAGTAAAGCATCTTTACTCTATATGAACTACGAATTTGAAGAAGACGAAGAACCGACTTGGCTTGTAAAACAGCGTGAAGATGCCCTTATTGCTGAAAGCTCTTACGCAAAAAATGAAAAAATTATTTACAAAAAAGGCGATCAAGTTGGAAACTTCTTATTTGTTAACTACAATAAATTTAAAAACCGTGCTACATTTGAGTGTCAGGAGTGCGGTAGAAAATTTACCTATAATATATACAGCATAAAAAGTAAAAAAAAGTGTAAGTGGTATAAGTTTCACGATAAGAGATTTAAGCCAAAAGAGAATTCTGAAAAATCTATGGAATTGAGCGATGATTGATTTAGACATAGAAGTATGTGTTTGCAACTCTTTAAGCATAAAAGATATAGCTACATGTATAAAGAAAAATAATTTTACAACCTTGGAAGAACTCCTTGCAAACAGCGACTGCCCTATGGGAGACGTTTGCGAAGCATGTACCAACGAAGGTTATTATAATGACGGAATAAATATACCTATGGTTATCTCTATGGTAGATAAAGGTTTAATATAAAATAGTGTTTTCAACAATTTAGGTCGCTATAAGAGGTTTTAAAAACTCTTCTGCCGCCAGAGCAACAGCACCCATTAAAGAAAAACCTCCAAAGAGACTTGTTAAAAGTTTTTTCATCTTCAATCCTTTCAAAATTTTTATATTTTACGGAAACTATATATTTAATTTATGGAGGAATTATGAAATTTTTATATACTTAACGGAATACCAAGTTCCATTATATGAGCCTCATATCCCAGCTCATTTTTAATAACATTTGCAAATATCTCCATTTTTTCAACTTCTCCATGGATTAAACAGAGCTTTTTAATATTTTTAACTCGACGCATCCACTCTATTAACTCACCTTGATCTGCATGAGCCGAAAAACCGTTAATCGTGTAAACCTTAGCTTTTGTTACAATATCTTCTCCGTAGATTTGAACTGAACCTGCCCCATCGACTATGTTTCGCCCCAATGTTCCTTCAACTTGAAAACCAACAAAAATAAGTGAATTTTTAGGATTCCAAAGTCTATGTTTTAGATGATGCATAATACGACCACCATTACACATACCGCTTCCTGCAATAATGATAGCTTTTTTAGTAACTTTGTTGATAGCAATAGATTGGTCTCTAGAAGTGATTGGCTTAAGCCATGCAAATGAAAAAGGATCCTTTTTGCTTCCTGGACTGTATTGAAGCTTATCGCTTAAATGAGTTGTGTATTGGTTATAAAGCTTTGTTGCTTTAATTGCCAGCGGACTATCAAGAAACACCTGACATTTTGGCAACTCCCCATTGTCATGCATCTCATGAAGCAACCAAAGTATCTCTTGGGTTCTCTCCAGTGCAAAAGATGGAATAAGTACATTACCATTTTTTTTCAAAGTTGATACAACCGCTTCTTTAAACTCTTCTATACTCTCATCTAGCAGTTTATGTGTGCGATCTCCATAAGTTGATTCTATAAACAGTGTATCAGCTTCGTCCAGCTTGTCATGGTTGTCAATAACCAATCTCTCCGTAGAGCCAATATCACCTGAAAAGACTATACGTTTATGATTGTTTTGCTCCTGATAATCAATCATAACAAAAGCACTTCCCATAATATGACCAGCATTACCGAATGAAACTCTTATATGTTGCTTTAGTTTATGCTCTTCAAAATACTCCAACGTACGCCATTGTTTTGTATAAACCTGCTTGACATCATCCTTGGTATATAGTGGCTCTTGCACACTCTCCTCATCGCCATGTCTACGAGCTTTTCTTCTTATAGTTTTATACTCTTCCAACAATATACCAGCGCTGTCAAGAAGCATAATTTTAGAAATATCACGAGTAGCTTTGGTAGAGATAATCTCTCCATTAAATCCATCTTTAATTAGCTTTGCTACTCTCCCAATATGATCAAGATGAGCATGAGTCAAAATAAGATAGTGTATTTTTGCAGGGTCAAATCCAAAAGGCTCATAATTTTTTTCACTTCCGCCATCACCTTGAAACATACCACAATCAATTAAAATTTTTATTGAGCCAATTTTTAGTAGATGACAAGAACCTGTCACAGTTTTTGCCGCTCCGTATGATGTAACAGTTACCATAAAACACCCCCTGAACTAGAATGTAAACTTAGCTATAGTCAATTATATACAAAATTAATAAAGTTTGCATTAAGATTTTAAGCATAAGTCGTATAGAATGTGTATACAGATATATGATTTACAAATCCAAATAAAGGGGACGTTATGGCAAAAGGTCAAGATGCAAAAAAAACAGTTAAGAAAACAGCGACAAAAAGTCTAAAAGAAAAGCGCAATGATAAAAAAACGAAAAAAGCTCAAGACTAGAACTCTCTCTTCTTTAGGCTAAAAACTTTGTTTAAAAACTCACTTTTTAGCCTAAAAAATACACCCCTTAATAATCTCTTCGCGTGTGGCTTTTATAATAGACTCTATCTCTATGTCATCTGTCACAGCTTTATCAAGTAATTTTAAAGCTTCAACAGGTCTGCCGGTGTGATATAAAAGATCTGCTAGGTTGTTCAGAGTAATAGGATGTGTAAAATCTATCAATAAGATTTCACGATATATCTGTTCGGCATTATTTATCTGCTGCGAGCTATAATAGGCATTTCCCAATGCAAATAGGATACCTACATCTTCGGGCCAACGGATAAGGGCACTTTTGTAGGCAATGATGGCTTCATCCCTCATACCTGTTTTTTCAAGATCGTAAGCAGAGTGCAGAAACTTTTTTGGTGAAGCAGTTGCAGGGAGTTCTTGCGGAGGCAATAGAACAACTCCCCAGTTACCACTTCTCTCCCATAATGCAGCAAATGTACCTATCGGCACTGCTTCATTTGCTTTATCGGCGAAATGCATCAAAATTTTCTCCTCTATAGCATCATAACCAGTGATTGGAGAGTAGTGCCAAAGTGGGTACCATGAGTAACTACGGTTTACCAATACAATAACCGGATGGTGTTGTGAGAGTTCAGAAAAAAGTGCATCAAATGTTGGTTCCAAAGGATAAGCAATCATACCGTTAGCCCTAGCAGCAGAAATGAGTTCTATCTGCAAGGTACCCCCTTTTTCAGGAATCAATGTCCGTTCATCCAATTCTTCAAGCGTGAGATGTGGGACATAAGAAGTTGTTGATTGCCAAAAAGATGAAACCATCTCAATAGATGTTGAGCCACAAAGATTAGAACGTGGTGAAATAAAAGGGATATTTATGCTAGATGATTGGTAATTATTACCTAATGGCAGAGGATTCTTTGGCACACAGCCACTTGAAATAATCAAAGTGGCTGCTGCAAAAATTAAGGAGAGTGACTTACTTATGTTATTCACTCTACTGTCTAGTTATTAGTTATAGGTTTAGTAAAGTTAAAAACTTTTGTTACTCCAAGAATATCGGTAATCAACAAAACTATAAAAATAAAAACAATGGCACCTATTATAGACGCGCCGCCATCTGCACCTGCAGGCAATGTGTCAATTTGATATGCGATTTTTGAAGCCTCTTCATCAGTCATAGAAGCAACTCTAGCCTCAATCATTTTCGAATCTACACCCAACTCTTCAAATCTTTTTACAACGTCCTCACGGGAGATAATCTGGGCAAGTTTATCTTTAGAAGATGCAGAAGCATAATTTCCTACAAGTGCATCTGTAGAAGCCATTTGTGCTGATAAAACCCCTGAAAACAGAGATATACTTAAAATAAATGATAAAACAAGTTTTGAAATTTTCATATACTTTCCTTTAAATGTATTTAGCAAAAACAAACAACTATTTTGTGCTGCGTCAGGTATTGCAATCCTATTAAGATTAATCTAAGCTTGGTTTTGAGAAACTGATTTTGCTTATAAACTAGATTCCAAGTCAAGCTTGGAATGACGATATGCCGTCAATTTGAATAAGTGGTCATTGAAAACACGTCCATTATTGGAAAAACGCTGTCATTGACGACACACCCGTCATTCTGGACTTGATCCAGAATCTAGTTGCTTATTATTTTGAAAATTGATTTTATATATAAATTATATTTACATAAACATAATATTAAAACTATTTGTTTAAGTACAATATTAGCGATATTTTCATACTCTACAAAGAAATAAACTAGACTCCCAGCCAAGCCTGAGAGTGACGAGGTAATAAAACAATGTCAAACAAATTAGCTACACAAGACTCACCATATCTGCAACAACACAAAGATAATCCTGTTGATTGGTATCCTTGGGGTGACGAAGCATTTCTTAAGGCAAAAAAAGAGAACAAAGCAATATTTATATCTATAGGTTACAGTTCATGTCACTGGTGTCATGTAATGGAAGAGACTGTATTTGAGAACCAGATATGTGCAGATATTTTAAATGAGCATTTCGTATCTATAAAGGTTGACCGTGAAGAGCGTCCAGATATAGATAAACACTATCAGGAAGTTCACATGTTGCTCAACCGTCGTGCCGGAGGTTGGCCAACATCTATTTTTTGTACCCCACAAAACAAACCATTTTTTGCAGGAACTTATATACCTCCAGAGTCTCAAGGTGGGAGCATTCAAGGGATGGGGTTTATAGAACTTACAAAACTTATTGGTGAGAAGATAGCCCAAAATGATGAACAAATTTATAAAAATGCAGATGAAATTGAAGGTTTTCTAAATCATATTGAACACCCAAAAGAGGCAACTCTACTAAAAGAGGATTTCGTCAAGAACTTTATGCTTCAGGTTAAGAACAACTATCAGACAAAAGATGGAGGTTTCTCGGTTGCACCTAAGTTTCCACATGTAAGCACACTTGGAACACTCCTTACTATTGACAAACTATATGGCGACAAAGAGGCCTCTTCCATGTTGCTTCATACTTTAAACAGTATGAAAAAGGGTGGCATGTATGACTTGGTTGACGGTGGGTTTTGTCGCTACTCCGTTGACAACGAGTGGATAGTTCCTCACTTTGAGAAGATGCTTTATGATAACGCCCTGCTTTGTGAAGTTTATGCAAATGCCTACCTAACATACATGGATGAGAGTTTTCTACATGTAGCCAAAGATATTGCAGATTTTTGGCAAAACTTTATGAGTGAAGACAACCTTTTTTACAGTGCGAGTGATGCAGACAGTGAGGGCGAAGAGGGAACTTACTTTATTTATACCTATGAGGAAGTTTATAATATTTTACAGGTGAACAACTATGAGAATATTGAAGATATTCTACGAAGTCTTAGTGTTACAAAAAATGGAAATTTCGATGGGAAAAATATTATCAGATTTAAAGATGCAGAGGCACCAAAAGAGTTTGAAACTATAAAAGTCCTCCTAGGTGATTTAAGAGCCTCGAGAGAGTACCCGTTTTGTGATAAAAAAATTCAAACCTCATGGTCAAGTATGATGATAAAATCTCTTTTTGTTTTAGGGAACATTGATACAAAATATAAAGATAGAGCTAAAAAAAGCCTTGATGCACTACTAAAAACTATGTTTATTGAGGGAAATCTTTACCATACAACACTTATACATAAAAGACCAAAAGTGGAAGCTTTTTTGGAGGACTACGCTTATCTTGCACAGGCTCTAATTTTAGCATTCAATTCAACTCAAGATGAAGTGTATCTAGTTAAAGCCCAGCACTTTGCAAATATGGCACTCGAAGAGTTTTACAAAAACGGTGTTTGGAAATTCAGCACAGGAGAGTTTGAGACAAAAGCCGATATAGCAGACAACACATACACTAGCTCGGTAAGTATTATGATAGATGTACTAATATCTTTAAGCACTCTTCTTGAAGATGAAAAATATGCTCACTTTGCATTTAAAACGCTGGAGTACAACTCTTTTGAACTAGCACGCCGCCCTGTTGTTTATCCTTACATGTTACGTCAAATGCTCAGGTATTTAAAGGGTGACAGAATTATAAAATCAAACATAAAAAATCTTCAAAACAATGCTTTTAAACTTAGCTCAATCAGCTACCCTTTTATACAACAAAAAGCCGCTGATGAGAAAGATTTTATGATTTGCGGAACAAAAAGCTGTTTTGCCAGCATAGAAAATCTAAACAATATTAATGATATAATCGCCAAAAGTTTTTAACTATAAAAAGGAAAGAAGATGAAAAAAGTTATATTAACTCTTATTTTAGCACTTGGTTTTGCAAGTATGTTCACTGCATGTGAACGCAACGACTACCAACATCCTGGATACCGCAGTAACAACAAGTAATTCTATGCAACTACCCCTAAACTTTTATGCTTAGAGGTAGTTTTATAACAAAACAAGCACCATCGTCTGAGTTATATACAGACAACGCTCCTCCTATATGCTTCTCGATTATTGTTTTGCTCATATAAAGACCCAGTCCTGTCCCGTCTTTCTCCCCCTTGGTTGAAAAGTAAGGTTCAAAAATTTTCTTTATTACCCCGTCTCCTATTCCTCCGGCATTATCGCAGATTTTAATTTTTAGACTCTCAATTTCATCTTCTACAGATATAAATATTTTTCCACTCTCTATCTTATTGCCTATAAGTGCCTCTTTTGCATTTTTTACAATGTTTATTACAACCTGCATCAATTCTCTTGAGAATGTCTCAATTTTTATATCTTCACCCAATTCCAGAATGAGTTCTATACCGTTTGTTTCTAAAGATTTTCCAATTACTTTAAGCGTATCATTTATCACATCCTGCAACAACACCTCATCTTTAGTTTTCCCCGGTCTAAAAAAGTTTCTAAAATCATCTATGGTTTTTGACAACTCTTGAGTTTGTTTTATGATATCTTCTGAATCACTCTTAAGAGACGCTTCATCTATCATCTCCAGCTCTATATCCGTTAATATATTATTTGCATCCATAGATATAACGGAAATTGGTTGTCTCCACTGGTGGGCTATCATACTTATCATCTCTCCCATTGCGGCATGGCGGGACTGGGCTATCATTATCTCTTCTTTATCGCCAAGTTCTTCTTCAAGCTTTTTAATCTCAGTTATATCTGTATGAAAACCTACCATTCTTATGGCTTTTCCTTCTAGATTACTAATTATTTGTGCGCGATCGAGTATCCATATCCAATGTCCATCTTTATGTTTCAATCTATAAATACTCTCAAACTGCCTTTTTGGATTTTTATATGCTTGTGACATATCATCAGTAGCCTTCTCCAAATCATCTGGATGCAGCAGTTCTATCCATGTATCAAACTCATTCACAAGTTCATAATCCTCATACCCAAGCATACTTTTCCACCTTGGTGAGTAGTAAACCTCATTTAACTCTAAATTTCTGTCCCATATCCCGTCGCTTGTACCGCCGACAGCATATTCCAACCTCTCACTCAGCTTCTCTATTTCAGTAATATCTGTAAAAACAACCAAACTTCTATCTTTGTCGTCAAAGTAAATATTTTTTACATTTACCACAAAAATATGAACTTCACCCTCTTTTAGCATTTTAGCCTTATGGACGCTGTCTTTATTTTGATTTATATATTCTATCCAGTTGACTCCGTCCATTTCAGTTTGCAGATATCCATCTTCTTTAATGAAAAGATCGCATATACATGTGTGATCTTCTAAAAAATCTTCTACTGTTTTATATTTTGTAAACTCAAGCATGGCCTTATTCGCCGTATGAAGCCTCATCCCGTTTGTCGTAATAACAATTGAGGGCACCGCTTCAAAAACTGATTCAAGATACTCTTTAGCTTTGTTGATTTTGTCTTCTAACTTTTTTTGTGTTGTAATATCCTGAATAACTCTCATCGAAGAGACAGGATTGTCATCCTCATCAAAAACTGTTTCACAACTCTCATATATATATTTAGTGACTCCATTTTTCAAGACTATACGGTGAGTTAAACTGTATGGTTGTCTATCTATAAGTGAATCTATATATGCATCTTTTAGCGCTTGTAAATCATCTTCATGAACAAGAGCTGAGAGCGATTCATATCTAAAGTCAAAACTCTCTTTATCTAGATTGTAGATATCAAAAATTTCATCCGAACATTTTAAACTGCCTGTTGTCAAGTCAAGATTCAAACTGCCAATCTTAGCAATTCTCTGAGACTCTCTTAGCATATGCTCACTCTCTTTAATAACTTTATTAAATTTTTTTAGGCTTTTTGAATTGTAGATTAATATATATATCCACATTGCTATAGTGATTATGGCAAAAAATAAAAATATAAATATAAAAAAATATAACTGAAATGACTTTAAGTCTGTAGTATCAATATTTTCTTTTTTAAAAAAAAGAATATTATGAGCCATTAATTCACCTCTAACAGTATATAAGTTATATGTTGTGACTATATAATTTTCAAACAGTATAAAGTTCTCTATACTAAGAAAACGTTCAGTACCTGCTTTTTCAATCTTTTTCATCAACTCTTTAGATGCATTTAAATTAACAACATAGTGTCCATCTAAAAATAGTTTTCTAAATGGTTTTGTTATTTTTTTCGTTAAAGATTTCTCAACTAACATAATTGGCTCTATCCCAACATGTACAAGTTTTTCAGATATAGAGTTAAATTTTGAAATCAACTCTATTATCCCGATAAGTTTATTGTTTTTATAAACCGGCTGTATAGACTTAAATGTTAAATCAAACTTTCCTGAACTAATAGGATTCATGGGCTGTGGATTTAAAAAAAATTCTGCTATATCAACTCTAGCCTTTGCTACACTATCCCCTGTATTGTTCGTCCAACTTCTGTATAAAGAGTTTCCGTCAATATCAATTATCTGAATCCATACATTTTCAAGTTCTTTATTTTTTTGTAAACCCTTTATTATCTCACTGAAATCAAGTAATGATTTATCTTTTTTTAAAAGTGCTTCTTCTACAGACTTGTTTTTACTTAAAACAAAAGCTATAGACTCTGTGCTGCCCTGTTTTTCGTCTATCAATTGTGAAAGTTTATTTTTCATACTTTCACTCTGTTTTTGATAGATGTCACTCTTTAATTCTTTACTTTTATATATATAGTACATGCTGGCTGATAATATAAATAATAATGTAGAGATTACACCTATTGCGACAATCTTTTTACCCATTTTGCTTACCTTTAAATTCTCTGATTATCGCCATCTGTCTGTTTGTTATATATTTTATCAAATCAGTTCTGCTTTGAGACGTTAGCTTAAAAATAAGTATAACCTCAAAAGCATGTTCGCTCTCACTTTTTTTAAATATCACTGCTTTTGTTTTAATATTTAAGGATTTTTCATCCATACTTAAAAACATCTCAACAACAACTTCTCCGTCAATTTTCAAACCCGCAGGAAGAGAGTCTAGTTTTAATCTTACTGCATCTAGTGAAATATCTTCTATCTTTATATTTCCTAAAAATTTATTTTCTCCTAAAAAAAGTGATATATTATGTTTTTCTTCCGGAGCTATGCGAACAGTTTTTCTATTAACTGCCGAACTAGCAGAAAAAGAGAGCTCTTTAAGCTCAACGGTTTGGTCTTTAAAGTTGATATTTACATATTTGCCTTCAATAGCTTCCGGTAAAGCATCTGATGTGATAATGCTTTGTAACTCTATTTGTATAGACTTTAGTTGTAAAAAGTTAGTTTTTAAAACTATGCTATTCTCTTTAAGCTCCACTATAGAAGCGTCATTGGTAATACTCAAACCATAATAATAGTTATGAAGCTGCACCTTTGCACTGTTTCTTTGAATAATTTCCAAAAGTTTAAACATCGCTTTTGTATCTTCAACGTTATTCTTGCTTTTAATCTGTGAATCGTCATAAAGTTTTAATAGGTTGAGTTGCGTCAAGTCATCAAATGACAAAATTCCGTAAGACTCTTTATTTGGAATTTTTTGATATTTCAATACAAAATGTCTTAAATTTTCATTTTTGTCTTTAATCTTTATATTATATAATTTTTGAGAATGTTGACTAATCTCATCAAACCAGTTTTTCTCCGGTTTGTTGTATAAAAAACCGTCATGTTTCAATAAAAGGCTTCCAATGTCTCCATGTTTTTCTACAAACTCTTCAATATTTTTTACCCCAAAATATTCCAAAAATACCTGATTTGCAAAGGTTGGTTCCGAATTTTTCAGCATCAGCACAATCGAGCTTTGGTAGTTAAAAACATTTTTTAGGTTTGTATTAAAAAGTTGAGTGTCTTGCTCTTTTTTCATCTCATCGACTACCGAAAAAATAACCTCTTTAAATTGAGCAATTTCTACAGGCTTGTTTAGATATCTATACACACCAATCTCTATGGCTTTAAAGAGGTACTCTTTATCATCAAAAGCGGACATAATAATAATCTTAGTATCGGGAGCAATCTCCTTAATATGCCTAGACATATCTATGCCGTTCATCTTTGGCATATTGATATCTGTTATGACTATCTGAGGGAGGTGCTCTTTAAAAAGTTCAAGTCCATTAACTCCATCATACGCAACATATAAATTGTCAAAAAATTTACCTATCAGCTTGCTCGCTTTTTCTCTCAAAGCATCATTATCTTCTACATATAAAACTTTTAAATCTTTAGCTTCGCGCTGTAACTCTTTTAAATCTTTCAAGAACCAACCTTAATAGTAACTTCGAAAATAATATAATATTAATAGTCTCACTAGACTTAATTATTATTAATCTTATATTTACTTTGATATAATTGCTGCTATAAAAATTGAGGATGATAATTTGAGTATGACACTAGGTGTAAACATCGACCATGTAGCAGTTTTAAGAGAGGCAAGGAGGGTAAATGACCCCGATATTTTAAATGCGCTTTATGTTGCATGTACAAACGGTGCCGACCAGATAACCATACATCTTCGCGAAGACAGAAGACATATACAAGACATTGATGCTCTAAACATTATAAAGCACTCCACTCTCCCTGTGAACCTTGAGTGTTCTATAGACAAAAATATATTAAGTATAGTTTGCAAACTTAAGCCCCACCGTGCAACGTTGGTTCCTGAAAAAAGAGAAGAGGTAACTACGGAGGGTGGTCTTGATGTTTTTTCTTATGAGGATGAAATCTCTTATGCTATTGAGCAGCTTCACGACTCTATAATTCCTGTTTCATTATTTGTTGACCCAACTTTACAAGCTATGGAAAAGTCAAAAGAGTTGGGTGCTGAGATGGTTGAGCTTCATACCGGAAGTTTTGCAAATATATTTGCTATGCTTAACTCTTCACTCTCCCACTCAAACCACTCTGTAAAAGAGCTTGAACTCCCACGCTATGAGCTTCAAGAGAGACTTGAGAACTCTATAGAGGAGATCGTAAACGCTGCCAAACATGCCAAAAAACTTGGTCTTGAAGTAGCAGCAGGACATGGGTTAAACTATCATAATGTGTCTTATATGATGAAGATACAAGAGATAACGGAACTAAACATCGGTCAAAGCATAATTGCCAGAAGTGTTTTTAGCGGTTTAGCTGATGCTGTCAAAGAGATGAAAAGGTTGACTTCGAGATGAGCAAGCCAAAGATATCTGTAAGCGTTGGTGACTTAAATGGTGTTGGCATTGAGATAATTCTAAAAGCTCACAAAGAGATTTCCCAGTACTGCACTCCCGTTTACTGCATAAACAAATACATGTTGCAACAAGCCTCAAAACTTCTACATGTAGAGATTCCTGATGATTTTCAAACATCTTTTGTAGATGGTGATTTCAATATAGAACCAGGGAAAGTCTCTGCAAAATCCGGAAACTACTCATTTGACTCTTTTATGCATGCAGTAAGACTTTGTGAGACCAAAGAGACACAGGCTGTTGTCACTATGCCGATACACAAAGAGGCTTGGATGATGGCAGGGCTTGAGTACAAAGGTCACACGGACGCACTTCGCAAATACTTTAAAAAAGATGCCATTATGATGCTTGGGTGCGAGGAGATGTTTGTAGCACTCTTTACTGAGCATATTCCGCTAAAAGATGTTGCTTCCTCTATAGAGTATAAAAAGTTGAAACAATTCTTTTTAGATTTGCACAGCTCTATCCCAAATGAAAAAATTGCAGTTTTGGGACTAAATCCACATGCAGGAGATAACGGCGTACTTGGAGATGAAGAGTTAATAATACACAAGGCATTAAAAAGTGCAAACATACAAGTTGGGTTTGAGCAGTTTATAGGTCCAATAGTCCCCGACATAGCCTTTACCCCGGAGTTTAGAAAAAAATTTAAATATTTTGTCGCAATGTACCACGACCAAGGGCTTGCACCGCTAAAAGCACTCTACTTTGATGAGAGCATAAACATCTCTCTCAACCTTCCAATAATAAGAACATCTGTAGACCATGGAACAGCCTTTGACATTGCATACAAGGGTGATGCCAAAACTCTCAGTTATATAAATGCCGTTAAAAACTCTATAAAAACATCACATTAAAGTCATATTTGTGTCAAATGTCGACATAGTGTCACTATATTTAATAATTTAAGCTAAGACAGCAGTTCAACTTGCTAGAATTATCTATTGTAATTAAATTAATGCTTAGTAACGCTATATAATATTTACTAGGCACATAAAAAAAGGAATTTGAATGTCATTTTGTATGTTTAGCACTAAAGAGAAATGTAGCATAAAGCTAAAGTTGATTCTGTTGTCTTTTATCGGTATCGTTTCAATGTCGGTTATATTTTTGATAGCTACTGGTGCGTTCTCTTTGTTTAAAGAGAAGAACGATGAGAAGACGCAGTTGAACTCTTTTTTTGAGTCAACTATGAATCTTGAAATCAAACTTAATACCATAAGGGGTAACTTTTATGAAGGTGCTCTAAAAAAAGAGGCTGAACTTGCCAGTTTGGGGAGTGAAAACGACAATATAAACTTTCTTATTAATGACCTCTCAGCAAAAACTGAAACTTTTCAAGATCCTGAAGACAAAAAACAGTTACAAGAGGAGCTTGAAAAAGTAAGACTTATGTATGTGACATTTTTTAAAAATGGGAAGAGTTTTATCAAAAATGTAATTGATGACCCTTCAGAGGCAACTTTTGAAACAGGTGAATTAAATAAGCTTATTGATAATCTTTTTAAAGAGATGACGATTTTTACTAAATTTGTGGCTGAAAACAAAGCTGCTAAAGAGGTAGCAATCGAAAATGCGCTAAAAGATGCAAACACCCAATTAATAACAATCAGTTTAGCAGCGGCACTCGTACAGATTCTTTTTTCGCTTTTCATTCAAAAAGGGATTACCGGCTCTATAAACAACATATCTAATTTACTCAATGACATAAGTAAAAACAAAGATTTGGGAAGAAGTTGTCAAACTATGCTGGAGCCTGAACTATTAAAAATCTCTGACTCTATTCATGATTTAACACAATCTTTCTCTTCTGCTATTAAAAAGGTTACTGATGCTTCAAGAGATGTCCTTCACTCATCAGAAAACATTGATGTTTTATCAAAAAAAGTTGGTGTTTCATCAGAGACAATTTTAAAGAAAACAACTTCTTCAGGTGAGCATGCTAAACACTCATTAACAAAAGTGGAAGAGTCTAAGAACTCTGCTATAGAAGCTGATGAAAAAATCAATGCAGCAGTTGAATCAATTGATGATGCAAAAAACAAATCGAAAAAACTCAATATTCAAGCTAATGATTCTGCAGAACACTTTACAGATTTGGCAGATAAACTAAGATCACTAAGCAGTGATGCTGAAGATGTTAAAAATGTTTTAGGCATTATAAATGACATTGCAGACCAAACTAACCTACTTGCTTTAAATGCTGCTATTGAAGCTGCTCGTGCAGGTGAACATGGACGTGGTTTCGCGGTTGTTGCCGATGAAGTAAGAAAACTTGCAGAGAGAACTCAAAACAGTCTTTCGGAGATAAGTGCAAGTATCTCTGTTGTTGTTCAAGGGATTCAAGATTCATCTGAGCAAACGGCAGCAGGAGCAAAAGAGTCACAAGCTTTATCTGAAGATGTACTGTTGATAAACAATACACTTACTGAAGCTTCAGATATGATTTACAATGTACGTAAAGATGTCTCTATGACGGTTACACACTCTAAAGAAGTAGAAGAAATTATGAATTTACTATACCAAGATAATTTAGAAATTGCAAAACTAAGTGAAGATAGTAAATTGTTAAGCGTTGATACTATTTCTGCATCTTCAAAATTAATACAAACCAGTGAATTGCTCTCTCAAGAAGCAAATCAGTTTAAAATTTAAAAGGAGCAGATTTAAGTAGAGTGTGAACTGTTAGTTATAAACCAAACCATAAAAAAAGGAAGAAAACTATGAACAAAAGAACAATCGTATCATTGGTAGCTGCAACATTGCTTGCAACTCAATTAGTAGGAGCAGACTTAGGTGCTTTGGCACAAGGTGTTTATGCAAAAGCTGGTGGAAATAAGACTGAGGCTCAGTGGTCTCGTTATTTTTCAAAGCCGGATAAACTTGCAGCATTTGGAATTGATGGATTAAGTGAAGCAGACCGTTCTGCATTGTTAAAATATTTAAACGAGCGTTCTGCTGATAAAGATCAGTCAACAGTACCTAAATAGACACTAAGGAGAATATAAATGAAATTATCGACAATTACAATATCACTATTATTAGCTGGTAGTACACTTTTCGCAGGTGAGCTAGAAGATTTAAAAGCTCAAATGAACCTTATTCAAGAAAAACTTGAAAAAGCAGAAAAAGACAGAGCAGAGCTTTGGGAAGTTTCTGAAAAAGTTGAGACTAAAGCTTTCTCAAATAAACTTAGCTGGTCTGCTGACCTTGGTTTTCGTGTAGACTCATTCTCTTTTGATAACAATGGTATGGGCAATAATATAGGAACGCAATTTGTAGATCCTGTTCCAGGCGATGGTCTTACTACAGCAGATAAAGCAGCGGCAAGAGAATACGCTTTTCCACAAGAGAAAAAATGGGACCCGCACTACTCTGGAAGTCTTAAACTTGATGCTAAAGCACAGTTTACTAACGATACAAGCTTTAACGGCCGTATGATTATTAACTGGAGTTCTCAAAATGAACAAAGACTTTGTATTTTAAGCCCACAAAATATTGGTGATGAGCTTCCATCTGCAAGTTCTACAAAATTTCGTGCTATAGATTTAGACAGAGCATATTTTGATTACAAGTTCAACAAAGATGGTGCTGTCCCTATGATTGCTAGTTTAGGAATACTTCCAACTACTGGTGGTTTAAGTCTAAATATGATGGAAGATAAGCCTCGTAAGTCTGTTTTTCCAAGTATTATGTTTGAGAGCAACGTTCAGGGTGCTATCTTAACTGGTGACCTTTCAAAAGTTACAGGAATGGACAAAACTTACCTACGTGCAATCTACGGTAAAGCTTTTACACTTAATGATGATGGTTATTACTACCAGTGTAATCGTGAAAACATTCAAAACATAAATGTAATGGGTCTATTTTTAGAGACAGAACTACCTTTATTTGGTGTTGAAAACACTTTTTGGATTGGTATAAACAAAAATGCTGATATTAAAGCTACACCTTTCTTATTTGGTTCAAGTACTGCAAATGTACTTTATAACACATCAATCGTCACTCAAAAAAATCTTGGTGATATCACTAACTACGGTTTTGGTATAGAGGCTACCAGTATGGCTGATGGCAAACTTGATGCTTTCTTTCACTATGCTATATCTGACCCAGATTCAAATGGAGAGTGTGTAAATTACAGTACTAATGCTTTAACTAACTGTGCATCATCAACTATTGGAAACGTTAGAAATCCTGGTGGTTACTATGAAAGTATTGCTGGTGGTACACTACTGCAAGACAATGGTTCAGCACTCTACCTAGGTGTTAAGTACGACACAAAATCTAGCTGGGAAACTAAACTTGGTTATGAGTTCAACATGGGTGATGAGAGCTGGTGGTCAGCGACTCAGGGCTCAGAAGATCCTTTTAACAAGTTAGCTACTCGTGGTACTGTTCATGAGGCATATGTAATTCAACCAATTACAAACAATATCTCTGCTCGTTTTGGTTACCTTAGAATTCAATCTGACTATACTGGTACAGGTTTGCACTTTGGAACAACTACCGGAGCAGACAGTCTTAAACAAGATTCAGTACAAGAAAACTTTTACTTAAAAGTTAATGCATTTTTCTAGGCATTTAGCTTCTTATCGTCTTTGCTAAACTAGACCCTGAATCAAGTTCAGGGTGACGGGAGTGTCGTCATTTCAAGCTTGACACATCGTCATTCCAAGCTTGACTTGGAATCTAATTTCCCCTTAATCAAAACTCTCAATTAACACTTTTATGATAAACTAACCCAAATATTTTCAAGGGCTACTATATGAAAAATGATTTTTTAAATGCTATGGACTTTCGACACGCTTGTAAAGTTTTTGATGATACTAAAAAAATATCTGATGAAGATATAAACTATATACTAGAGTGCGCTAGAAAGTCACCCTCCTCTTTTGGCATGGAGGCGTGGAAGTTCTTGGTTATAACAAACGAAGAGTTAAAAGCCAAACTAAAACCTGAGTGCTGGAATCAGGCGCAAATCACTACATGTTCACATTTGGTTGTTGTTTTAGCTGGAATTGAGTCTGCAAAAATAGAGTCAGGCTTGCCAAAAAAACGGTTTGCAAGAAGAAAGATGAAAAAAGAGATGTTAGATATGTATCTAAGTATCTACTCACAACACCTGAAAAAAACTCTAAGCAGTGATGAGAACATCTATGCGTGGACAGCAAAACAGACATATATAGCAGCAGCCAATATGATGAGTGCGGCAGCATTTGTTGGCATAGACTCATGTCCAATTGAGGGCTTTGACAAAGATAGAGTTGAAGAGATTTTAGAACTTGATACAACAAAACATCAGTTAGCTATGCTTTTACCTTTTGGCTATAGAATAAATGAGCAGTCAGAGCAAGTAAGACGCCCATTCAAAGATGTCGTAGAGTTTATAGACTAACTTAGTTTTTCAAACATAATAGTATTTTTGCTATTGTGTTTGACAATCCTCAAATTTAGCTCCCTAGCCAAATACTCAAATGTTAAAATATCAAAAAAACCTATGTGTGTAATGTCACGAATATACCACCATTTTAAAAATTTATCATCGTTGTTTGGGTGAAAAGCACTCATAAGCAAAAGGTAGCCGTTTTTCTCTACATGTAGAAGTAGTTTTTTTAATATCTCAAGCGGATTTTGCAAGTGTTCAAGCACCTCGGTAGAGCAGATTAGGTTGTACTTTTTATCTTCATAAATTTTTGCTGGAAAATAAAAAAGATCGTATCTGTCACATGTAACACCTCTGCGCTCTAAAAGTATAGGCAACACTTCACCCTCGCCGCATCCAAAATCCAGCGCATTTTCTATGTTTTGCAGATGTGGCTCTACAAACTCATCCAATAATTCATCAAACATTTTGACATACCCTAATGATTCAAAGTTGTTGTGGTGTTTGTCGTAGTGTTTTTTCTCGCGCTCTTCATCTATATAAAACTGCTCATCTAAGAAAATATATCTACATGTAGAGCACTTATGATATATCTTTTTGCTCTTCTCATCAGTTATAGCAACTGTATCACCTGCACATA
This sequence comes from Candidatus Sulfurimonas baltica, assembly GCF_015265455.1. Classification (NCBI taxonomy): domain Bacteria; kingdom Pseudomonadati; phylum Campylobacterota; class Epsilonproteobacteria; order Campylobacterales; family Sulfurimonadaceae; genus Sulfurimonas; species Candidatus Sulfurimonas baltica. Next base: position 1,575,275 of record NZ_CP054492.1, read on the forward strand.
TTTTGCAACTATTCATAAGTAAAAATCTTTTTTATGCAATCATACCATTATCTTTGATATACTTCAACTTATGAATCCTATACTATTTTTCACAGCCTTTTTCGGTGTTTTTATTCTTCTCAACATGTATATATCCAAGCGACTTATTGCAAAACTGGATATTAAAACTGCTACGAAACGCTACTTTCGTATCTTCCTTATTGTTAACCTCTTGGGGATTATAGGTTACGCATCTGGTCGGTATTATATCAATATTCCAAACTGGCTGTATTTTATGCTCTCGCTCCCAATCGGAATACTTTTTTTACTCTTTTGCACAACTCTTATTTACGATATCTCAAGGGTCGTTCTCTCGTTTGCGCCAATCTCAGACTCAAGAAGAAAGTTTTTTAAAAAATCTTTAGACATCTCTTCACTTGCAGTTGCTACAACTCTTACTCTAAAGTCAATATATGAGGCAAGATTTGTAAAGCTTGAGCGTGTAACTATAAAAATCAAAGATTTAAAACGCCCATATAAAATAGTTCAACTCAGCGACATTCACATAAGCGGTCTTATCAATGCAAAATTTATAAAAGATATAGTTAAAAGGGTAAATGCTCTTGGGCCAGATATTGTAGTTATAACAGGAGATTTAATAGATATAGATATAGACCATGCAAAAGATACTCTACATGAGCTAAAATCTTTAAACTCTAAATATGGAACTTTTTTCATTGTAGGAAACCATGAATATTTTCACAATATCACAAAAATCATCGACAGAGTAAAATCTATAGGCATAAGAGTCCTTGAAAATGAAAATGTATATATTGGAGAGGATGCACAAGGGTTCAATCTCGCTGGCGTCTATGATATATTTGGATACAGAGCCAAAACGCATATGCCAGATTTACAAAAAGCACTTCGTGGTAAAAAAGATTCTCCTACTATACTTCTAGCACACCAACCTAGATATATAGAAGAGGTAAAAGATGGTGTTGACTTGGTTTTAAGCGGACATACCCACGGCGGTCAACTCTACCCTTTTAGGCTTTTGGTAAAACTGCAACAGCCGTACATCGCAGGACTTCACCAACACAATGAAAAACTGCAGATATATGTAAATAAAGGGACAGGTTTTTGGGGTCCGCCGATGAGGCTCGGTGCTTCTTCGGAGATAACAGAGATAGTTATACAAGCGGAGATTTAACCCCCGCCTACTTTATACTATCAGGGACTAATCCAACCTCTTCTAAAAAGTGTCTAAGTTTTAAGATTGTGTCTTTTGTTAAAATGCTGCTATGTGCGAGTGCCATAATCAGCTCTTTATCTTTGATAAATATTTTTGCCTTGTTATGCTTTGTCATCTCTACTCTAGCACCATAATGTTCCAACGCGCTAAGCACCTTTCTCCCATCAATATTTCCAGATACCGGATGCTCAAATAACTTTTCTATCTTAACTTTATGTCTATGGCTCATACAAACCCTTATCTATCAGTATTTATTTACAACCTGCCGATTTGATGTTAGTTGTAAACCCTATATTGACATCATTCCAAGTTTTTCCTTGATGTAAGCCAAAACACGCTTTATTTATTGAATATAATGCTTTGTTAGCGTTAAAATCAAAAAGGTCTATAACACCCTCCGCTTCAAATACTTCCCCGTTATAAGTGTATTTCATAGGCACTTCTTTGATTATGTTATTCATTTTAATCTCAACTATTAGTGAGCCTTTTTTCTCTCCCTTTTTTGCTGTTTTGTCATCTACGATAGCTATGATTTTAGCACCGATATTTTTTCCAATCATTACATAAAAGAAAGACTCAATAAGTTTGGCATCACGAGCCGGATTTTTTGAATTTACACTTTTGGTATCTATATCTACTGAAGAACCGACAAATAACTCTTGTAAACTTTTTGAGCTAAGTGATGCAGTTTTGTAGTTTACACTGTCAAATCCACCACCAACACCAAGCTTACTAGGAGTTTTAAACGCTGTGAAATTTACACCAAAATCACCAACTTGCGACAACTCACAACCATTTGTAGAGGCAGACTGCCCAGCATTTAGCAGTGATACTGCGAATACTATTGAAACAATAACTTTTAACATGAAAATCCTTCTTTAATTTTTTTAGACATAGAAAAGTATAACTGCTGGTTTATAAAAGCATTGTTAAATTTAATAACTTTAATATATATATTTTGTTTTTATATGTTAGAAAGACTATCTTTGCTTATTTATCATCAAAAGATATAAAACTACGCTAATCCCAGCACTTCCTAAAATCATAGCCATAACAACTATCTGGTATCTCACGGCAATCAAAGGGTCTATTCCTGAAAGAATCTGTCCTGTCATCATACCGGGAAGTGAAACTATTCCAACTGCTAAAAATGTATTTATCGTAGGTATTAATGAAGCCTTAAAGACAACTTTTCTTGCTTGCTCGTATGTTGAAATCAACAACTCTTTTTCAAATCTCTCTGCTGCCAAAGAGACTGCATTCATAGAGTTTGCATATATCATTCCTGCTATGGGCACAACATACCTTGGCTCATAAAATGGGGTGAGTTCCAATACAAATTTTATAACTAAAACTAGGTTTACACTTCCTCCGATTGCTATAGCAAAAACTATTACAGAATACACATAAAGAGTTTTATTATGCAGGTTTCTTAAAACAATAAGACTCGACATCGTAATCATTATTAAAATTATAAAAAGTCCTATAAACCATGAATCATTCTCAAAAATATAGATTAGTGCATAACCAATCAGCAACAGTTGAACAACCATTCTACTGCTGGCATAGAGTATCTCTTTGCTGTCATCAATCCATTTATAATAAAAATACCACACTAACGAGAGAGGAAGAAGCATATAAAGAAGGTTTTGTGCTGGAATCAATTCCATTTCATTCTCCGAAAAATTTATATTATTTTTTTGACAGTATATCAAGAATTTTACTATGTGAATAATTAGTAACTAGGCCCTGAATCAAGTTCAGGGTGACGGAGATGTCGTCATTCCAAACTTGATTTGGAATCTAATTAATGAACTACAATTGCCTGAAAAATAAAGAAATTATCCAAGAGTAGTTTTTTAGCTACAATTACTTATGAAATCTTTTATACTTTTATTACTTCTTTTTATTTCTGTAAACGCAGATGAGCTATATATAACTGCTTATATATTCTCTTCACATTTTAAAGATAGAGACAGCAGTTCTGAAGAGTTCAATGAGAAACATAATGCTTACGGCATAGAGTATATCACAGACAATAAATACACATTTACCTATAACCATTTTACAAATTCAAGAGAGAGAGAAACTGATGCTATCGGAGTTGGATATCTATTTGAGCTAAATAAATCTTTTGGTTTACATATGATTGGATGGTATCAGAAGGGTTACTGTTTTAGCGATCTTAAATCAGTTGAGTGTCAAGAGAACAGTGATGATAAAAGTGTAATTATCTTGCCGCTTCTTTACTACAAAAACGAATATATAAAACTGGATTTTTTAACCACATCAGAGATGTTTGGGCTAAGGTTTAATATAAAAATCTACTAATATACTATCTCTTCTTAAATATAAGAAGCGTCTTGTCCTTGGTGTCATAAAGAGAGAAAGTCTGTTTATCTGCAAGCTTTAAGCCAGATAGATTTTGGAAAATCTTGAGTTTGTGAAAATACTGCACTATTGTGTCTTGATGTTTTTTATACATGTCATCTTCTATTTTTTCAAACAGAGTAAACTTTGTATGAAGTTCATCATTTTCAAACACTGCATCTACGCTTAAAAACTCATCATCCGTGTCATTGCTCATAGTCCCCTCAGCCACATCACTAAAACCGTAACGGGTGTTTATATCTGCTATAAAAATTCCATCATCTTTAAGTTTTTCAGCTACTGCATCTAAGAACTTTATCAGAGCGTCATTGTCTAAAAAGTTAAGCACATCAAATATACTTACAACAGCATCGTACTTGCCAGAGACTTCACTAACATCGATACATTCTGCGTCAAGACCTTTTAGCTTGCACTCCTCTACCATAACAGAGCTAAGATCAACTCCCTTACATGTAACGCCATCACTAATCATACGTTGCATAAATCCGCCACGCCCACAACCGACATCCAGCAGTGTTTTTACATTAAGCTCATCAAGCTCAGAGCGGTAAAGGTCATAGAGTGCTTCAGTAGCCTCTTCAATACCTAGAAGGTGTTCAGCTTTTGCGTATAAATCTAGATTAGTCATAATTATTTAGCTTCTTGTTCAGCTTTGATAACTTTGTTAATTTTTGCATATATATCTAAAACTTCATCTTTTTTTGCAATATAGCTGTTTTTGTTGGCAATCAGGTAAGTCGAAGAAGTCATTATGTCTTCAACAACTTCTAGTCCGTTTTGTTTCATTGTAGCACCTGTCTCAACAACATCAACAATCATGTCAGCAAGTCCAATAATTGGAGCAAGTTCTATAGAGCCGTAAAGTTTGATTATATCAACAGATACAGCGCGCTCTTCAAAGTAACGCTTTGTAATGTTTACCATTTTTGATGCAACTTTAATGTCCGGCTTATCAAGGTCAAGTTTTTCACCTTTTTTCATGCCGATTGAAACTTTACAAATCCCACGTTTAAGGTCAAGAAGACGAATAACATCTAACCCCTGCTCTTCTAAAGTATCGAGTCCGACAACGCCTATGTCAGCCGCTTGATGATAAACATATGTAGCCACATCTTGGTTTCTAACAAGTAAAAAACGAAATTTAGGAGTATCTAAAATAAGCTTTCTATCATCAAACTTAAAAGTGTCACCAAAGATTGTCTCAAAAATTTCTAAAGTCTCTTTTGCGATACGACCTTTTGGAAGTGCAACTGTTAACATATATTTGCCTTTTTCATTATCTTTTTCATCCCGTTAAACACTACTCTCTCGTCGATTATTGCTTCAGTAAAGATTTTCGCAAACTCTTTTGCATCTCCACCCGTTAAAACTATTTTCATATTATGAGAGAGAACTTCACTCTGAAGTGTTTTAAGATATCCATAACTTATGGAATCTCTGGAATTTTTTGGCATTTTATCTAAATCTAGCTCAAAGTTAAATGAGTAATCCAAAACTGTTGATATATTTTTATATGCGTTACTCATAGCCATAAGCCCTGGATATATAAAACCACCCTCATATTTTCCACTTTTTACAAGGTCAACCGTAATTGCACTTCCGGCATCTATGACAATACCATCGCCTATATCTTCACATGCCATAACTCTATCTATACCGATTGTTTCATAGTATTTTGACATATCTACATGTACAGACAAATCAACCCAATTTTTTAAAGGTTTTAAAATGTTTAAGACTTTTGGGTTAACGCAAATATAAAAAACAATCTCTTTTACCGTTGAGGGGTTAAAAGTTTTAACATCTTTTTTGTAATCTTCATCAGAGTCAAGAAAATGAAACGAAGTATTTCCAATATCACAAAGTAGCATTAGTGAATCTTCCAACCTTGCTTTTTAAATGCCTCACTAGCTTTGGAACATAACGGAGCATCTATAAAAATAATTTTGTGTTTAAAATTATGCCCGCAAAAAATGGTTAACTTTGCATAAATCTCTTCAAATTTATGTACATCTTTCATAAGTATTCTGCTCTTTTGGCTAACCGCAAATATTGCCCAAAAATAACCTGTGATATCCGTAGCTTTAAATATTTTAATCCTGTTTCGTACTCCCAACTCTTTGGGAGATATCTCTAACATTTTTTTATAAATCTTCCCCTTGGCTCTCAAGGAATCTACTACCATTTGCATCTCTATGTGTTTGCCTTTGTAATTAATATCTTATTCTATCAAAACTATCCATAGTTTAAGTAGTTCTTTTGAGAATGTTAAATACAATTTACTTCAAACAAGATTAGTTAAATTAGAGTTGCTATATTCTATCAATATAACTTAAAGACATATATGTTATAATCAAAGCTTAATTTAATAAGATAAAAACAAAGGAACTTTATGAAAAAAAGATTCGGTCTGCTCTTTACTGCGTTTATCCTTAATTCATCAATTGTATATGCCTCAGATTCTCTCGACTTGACTGCTGCTATAGAAATTTTAAAAAGAGAGAACTTAGAGATAAAAAGTGCCTCGTTGGAGTTGCAATCAGCCAAAGAAGATGTAAAAACAGCTTCTGGAAACCATTGGGGGAAGCTTGATTTTATTCAGGATTTTGCAAACTCTGATGATGCCGGAAATGTTTTTGGCTTTAAACTAACCTCTAGAGAGGCTACTTTTGGTGATTTTGGATTTAATGAGTTTTTAGCTCAAATGCCTGCTTTAATAGCTGGAACACCAGGTGCAGGTGAAAAAGTTTTGGCTACACAGCCAGATGACCTAAACTACCCAGACTCAAGAAACTTTTTTCAGAGTAAACTAAAATATGAAGTGCCTATTTTTACAGGGTTTAAAATCTCTAGCTATACAGATATTATGAACGCTATGATGAAAATGAAAACTCTTGAAAAAAAGCAAGTTGTAAACGAAAAAATTTATCAAATCAGAAAAAGTTTTTACGATATGGCTCTTCTTAAAAACTCAAGTGAAAATCTCAATACGATTTTACAAAACATTAACACTCTTGAGCTTGTTACAAAAAATATGATAGAAGTTGGTTATGCAAAAAAAGTAGACCTGCTTGAAGTAAAAGCGAAAAAGGGAAATGTTGAGAGACTTATTTCTCAAATGGACTCTAATCAAAAACTTCTTTACCACTTTATCAGCTTTTTACTAAACCAAAAAGTCACAGAAATCCAAACTCCATCTATGGATATGCCGATGCCATCATACACAAATGATGATATTTTAAATTCTAACATAGATATAAAAAGAGCAAATAATGGACTAGAGATTAGAAAAAGTATGGTACAACTCTCTGAGGCTTCATACTACCCTATGATAGGGGCTTTTGCAGAAGTAGCAACAGCCGATGATTCATTTTTGGGTGAAGCGTCTGACCATACAGCTTACACGGTTGGAGCAAGACTTACTTGGAATATTTTTAACGGTGGGATAGATAGTGCAAATGTTGAGAAAGCCCGTCTTGATTTTATAAAAACAAAAACTGAGGTTCAACTTGCAAATAGCGGAATATCGCTTCAGATAGATAAAATTAAAACAGAGATTGACACTTACAATCACGATATTATCTCTCTAGAAAAAGAGTTGGCTCTTTCAGATGAGATTTACAAAAACTACGAGGGAAGATATAAAGAGAAGCTATCTTCAATGAGTGACGTAATCATAAAGCAGTCTGAACAAATTCAAAAAATTCTGCAACTTAATCAAGCAAGAAACAAAAGAAACGAAAGAATATTCGCATTAGAAAAATTAGCAAATGGAGAAGAAAAATGAAGAGATTTTTAATATTTTTAGCACTGGGAGCTTCGCTTATAGCAGAGAGCATAACACTTTCAGGAACAGTTATTAGTGATAACAAAAAGATGATAACAAGCCGTTTCATGGGCTTTGTAACTGAAGTTAAAGTTTCCGAGGGCGACTTTGTAAAAAAAGGAGACCTTCTTTATTCTATTGATTCAAAAGAGATTGACTCTGCTCTTACTCAGGTTCAACTTGGTATTTCACAAGCGCAACTCTCCCTTCAAATGTATCAAAATCAATACACAAATGTAAAACTAAATCTAGAGCGCCACAAGAGACTTCTTGAAAAAGACATGGTTTCAAAGTTTGAAGTTGAAAACCTAGCACTTGCTGAACAAAACTTAGCAAATATGACAGATATTGCAAAAAAACAGGTTACGCAGGCAGAAGCACAATTAGCAGAAGTTAAAAACCAGTACAAATACCTAAATGTAGAAGCACCAAATGACGGTGTTATTGTAAACAAAAATATAAAAGTGGGTGAGATGGCTATGCCAGGAATGCCAGCTATTATACTTTCAGATTTAACTAACCTTAAAATAGCTGCTGAAATAGCTGAAAATGATTTAAGCCGAATAAAGCATGGAACAAAGGTTACTATAAATATACCATCACAAAATATAAAAGCTATAGGGACTGTAAGTGCAATTATCCCTAATTCAAATCCGATGACACACACATTTGAGATAAAAGTTTCATTTAAAAACACTTACAAATCAGTATATCCTGGTATGTACGCTACTGTAATTGTTAAATAAGGCACTGTTTATGAATAATTATAAACCAAATGATATAGCCGGAAAACTGGCAGCTGGATTTTTAAGGAATCCTCTAACTATTGTATTGGGCATATTTTTACTCTCCATTGGATATCTTGCTCTTATGATTATGCCAAGAGAAGAAAACCCTCAAATGGTTGTAAGTGGCTCTACTGTTATTGTTGCTCTGCCGGGTGCTAGTGCAGCTGAGATAGAAAAAGTAATTGTTAAACCTCTAGAGCGAAAGCTTAAAGAGGTAAAGGGAGTTGAGCATATCTCAGGAATGGCTATGGATAATGTTGGAATTGTAAATGCCGCATTTTTTATTGGCGAGGAGAAAGAGGGCTCAAATCTTAAAGTATATGACAAGATTATGCAAAACTCCGGTATGTTTCCAAAAGGGGCTATGAACCCTATTATAAAACCTCTTGATATTGATGTTGATATTCCCGTTGTCTCTGTTGCTTTTTACTCAAAAAATAAGCAAATGAGCAAAACTGAGCTATATGACAAAGTAAAAGATATTCAGCACCATATAAATGGTCTAAACAATGTAGCTGTTACGGAGCTAAAAGGTGGTAACAGACACCAGTTTAATATAGAAGTAGATATTAACAAACTCTCTGGTTACAATATCTCCATGGGTCAAATTGTAGAGGGTGTAAATTCACTTTCTTACAGTGTTCCAGCTGTAAAAAACAGAACTGAGGAGAACAAGCTTATTATACTTGGTGTCAAAAATGCGATTGAGAGTGCTGATGACATTGGAGATATAATAGTAGCTCAATATATGGGCTCACCAATCTATCTAAAGCAGATAGCAAAAGTAGAAGACTCATATGATATTCAAAACTTTAAATCAGCTCACATTAGTCAAAGAGATGAAGGCGGTAATTTCATGCCACTTCAAGAGCAGGTTACCCTTACTGTTTCAAAACTTCAGGGGACAAATGCCGTAATAATTGCAGATGCTGTTAAAACAGAGCTTGAAACTTACAGAGAGGTTTTAAACAAAGAGGGAATCGGATACACGATAACTAGAAATGATGGACAAAGAGCAAATGAGGCTGTAAATGAACTTGTTTATCACCTTGTTCTCTCTATTGTTATTATAGCTATCTTACTTATCTTAGTTCTTGGCTGGAGAGAGTCTCTTATTGTTACTTTTACAGTTCCGGCAATTTTAGCAATTACCCTTTTTGTTGCTTATTTAACTGATCAGACTATTAATCGAATTACTCTATTTGCATTTTTACTTTCACTTGGTCTTTTGGTTGATGCTGCAATTATTGTTATTGAAAACATCCACAGACACTTACACTCAAAAGATTCGGCAAATAAAACACTCGATAATCTTATGGTAGAAGCTACTGATGAGATTGGACCACCTACAAATATTGCAACTTTAGCAATTATTATGACTATGGTTCCAATGGCGTTTGTTGGGCAAATGATGGGTCAGTTTATGAAGCCAATTCCCGCAAATGTTCCTGTTGCTCTTGTTGCTTCACTATTTGTAGCATATATATTTACACCTTACTTAGCAGCTAGAATGCTTAAAAAACCAGACCACAGCAGCAAGGATAATCACTAATGTTTGAAAAATTTCACAATGCTGTTTTAAATGGCATACAGAGTCCAAAAAAAAGAAACTTTATACTTATGGGAACTCTTTTAGGTTTTATACTATCTGTAATGATGATAGCTCCAACAAAAATGGTTCTGGCAAAAATGCTCCCTGGAAAAAATAACGATACATTCAGTATTTATACTACACTTGTTGAAGGGAGTTCTATTCAGCAGACAAAAGAGGTAACAGACTGTGTAGTTGGTTTAGTTCAAAAAGAAAAAGAGGTCACAGACTTAGAGGTATTTTTAGGGATGGGTGCTCCTCTTGACTTTGCAGGACTTATCAAGGGTTCACACTTTAAAAATAGTGAGAATGTTGCCGAAATAGTTTTAAATCTTACAAAAAAACATGACAGAGTTGAGCCGTCATACTTTATGGTTCAAAGAATGAGACCGAGCATACTTAAAAACTGTGGCTCTATATATGAAGGTACAGATATATCTTTTGTTGAGCCTCCAGCTGGACCTCCTGTTTTAGCGGCAATAGTTGCTGAGATTTACGGAAATGATGCTAAAGGCATAAGAGAGCTATCAAACAGAGTTGCAGACGTTTTTAAAACAACAAGCGGTCTAGTTGATGTAGAAGTAATGCAAGATGAGATTTACGATACTTTTGAGCTGAAAGTTTTAAGTACAAAAATTGCAAAATCTGAAGTAAACATAAAACAGTTAAATGACATACTTTACTTATCTTTTGAAGGTATGCAGATAGCTGTTAAAAACTCAGATACTATAAGTGATCAAATCCCTATCTACCTCTCCTTAAGCAAAGAGTCTAAAAAGTTTTCGTCTAAAGATATCAACTCTATAAAAGCAAAGCTTTCATCGTTGAAACTGATGAATAAAATGGGGATGATGATACCTGTTACAGAGCTTGTAGAAGTGACTGCTAAAAAATCAAATCCTATGATTATGAGTAAAAACCTTCACCAAATGACAAATGTTATGGCTGAGACAGATATGGTTTCTCAGGTTTACCCTCTTATGGACGCTAGAAATGTGATTTTAAACACATTTACAGATAAGTATGAGATTGAAAAAATAGGTCTTTTCAACCTAAGACTAACTGATAAACAAACATCTAAAGTATATAAGCTAATCTGGGATGGAGAGATGGAAGTAACACTGGATACTTTTGTTGAGCTTGGTGCTGCGTTTATAGCGGCTCTTGTTCTTATCTTTTTACTTATGGTAATTTACTATAAAAGTTATACTCTTAGCGGTATCATACTTCTAGGCTCATTCCTCTCAATTATAGGTGTAATTGTAGGTCACTGGATTATGGATGTTTTCACAGCAGACACTTTCTTTTTGACAGCAACTTCTCTTATCGGGTTTATCGCTCTAATAGGTATTAGTTCTCGTAACTCACTTCTTCTTATTGACTTTACAAAATCTCTGATGGATGAAAAGAAGATGCCAAAGGCTGAAGCTATCGCATACGCAACAGCGACACGTGCTAAGCCTATCTTTTTAACTGCGGCAGCAATTATCCTTGCTTCAACACTTTTGGCTGGTGACGCTGTGTTTGGCGGTCTTGGAGTTGCTCTGATATTTGGAACAATTGCGGCTGTTGTGGCTTCACTTATAGTTGTGCCGATACTTATGTATAAAGCAGACTTACAAAGGCATTTTAATTTAGATTAATTCTTACATGTAGAACTCTCTACATGTAGCTTTACAAATTGGTTTTCCATTTTGAAAATGGATTTTCTAAAAGATTAGAGTTGTAGTATCTGGCATCACCGGTTACTTCTTTTACAACCCATTCAGGTAATTCAACACTCTCATTTTCATCTTCAAGCTCTACTTCTGCAACTATGAGACCTTCGTTTTCATTATAAAATACATCTATTTCCCAGGTATGGTTTTTATGCTCAACCAGATACCTTTTCTTATCTATAAATGGTTTTAAGCACAACTTCTCTAACATTTCATTTGCATCATCGAGCGGTATAGAGTACTCAAACTCAACTCTTGATGCACCTACATTTTTACCTTTTATGGTTATAAATGCCTCGTCACCCCTTACTCTCACACGAACAGTAGTTTTATCTTTAGTCTGAATATAACCCTGCTTAATTTCATATCCGTTTTGTAGATTTTCAACTTTGTCTATATCTATTAAAAATTTTCTTTCAATCTCTAAGCCCATTTTTTCTCCCCAGCCAGTCGCTTAGCGAAATAAAATCACTTATTTGCTTTGGTTGTATTTTTACAATATCAGACATACTTTTCACACCCATGGAGAGTAAATACTTTAAGTTGTCATCAAACTTTGCTTCTTCAATAACAAAAATATTATCTTTATGTACTTCAAACATATATCCACCGTTTGGGATTGGTGTTTGCGATAATGTCACAGTGTAATGTTCTTTTATAATGCTCTCTTTTTGAGAATACATAAGCCCTATGTTATACCCCTCATTTGCGAAACCTCTTATAGCCACTACTAAAACTTGTGTTTCACCTTTTTTTGAAGAGTTAAAGATACCTATAATGTCTTTGATTGTTGAGTAGCCTGGTATCTTTGAGATTAATGTCTCTAAAAAAGTAGCTACTCTTGTCTCCATCAAGTGACCGACAAGATACAAAAGTAACAAAAATATAGCCACAACAATAACCAGCCATAAAAATCCGTCATTTTGTGGTGCAAAACCAATAAGCGTAAATACACCGTGTGCCAATAAATCAACTTTATTATATAGCCATAGCACAATCATTACAACCGCTACTATAGGAAGAAGCCAAAATACCCCTTGAAGTGTTACCTCTAAAAAGTGCTTTATTGGTGATTTCTTATTTGTCATTTTTGCTCCGTTTTTTAATCAAATTCTCTGAATAATTAGCTACTAGACTCTGAATCAAGTTCAGAGTGACGGAGTTATCGTCATTCCAAGCTTGACAAAGTTATCGTCATTCCAAGCTTGACTTGGAATCTAGTTTATTAGTCTCAATCTTAATAGAGATTATATCTAAGCTATCATTTAAAGCTTGAAACAAAATCTTTAGTTTACTTTTTATATTCCAACTATTACTTTTAGAATAAAAAAGAATACTGCTGATGAAACTGCTGCAATTGGCAATATACTACCCCAGAAAAATCAAACAACTATTTCTAAAGTTTAATTCTCAAAAGAGTAAACTTACTCAACTTTCGCACATAGATTTCACTAAATCCACGAACTTAATTTGAGTATTAAAGCCCATAAATAGCCACTTTTTAGTATAATTTTGTCACCACAACATCAAAAATACAAGGCTATTTTATGGAACTTGACAATTATATACAAACTGCAGTGAGAAGCATATTAAAGAATCCAATACTTGAAGTGCTAACAGAGATAAAAATCACAAAAATACTTAAGCAGAGCAACTTCATTAAACGAAATGTTGGCTATCCACCATTTCAAATAATATTACACTTCGTTTATATGTTAGTGATGCAAAAACGCCAGTCAACATTTATAAAAAAGAGCGATAGTGCATTTGGGAAAGATGCCTATTACAGATTTATCAAAGATAGTCGTTACAACTGGCGAAAGTTTTTAATGCTAAGTACTACTGCACTTTTGCAAAGAATAAAACCACTACATAAAAATGGTGAACATCGCTTACTCATTATTGACGATACAGTAGAGTCTAAGAGAGGTAAATACATTGAGGGAAGCTGTAAATATATTTGGAGCAATAAAGAACATAGGAGTATCAATGCGCTCAATATCGTATCTCTAAATTATGCAGATTCACATTCAACTTTTCAATTAGATTTTTCTATAAAAATGAATGGTAGCAATAGAAAAGATATTTCAGAGTTCACAAATAAGCTACATCACAGAAGTAATGCATATCAGAGAAAGAGTGAAATTACTAAAGGCAAAAATATACTAGCTATTGAGATGCTGCAAAGAGCTTTGGATAACGGTGTTGATGCAGATTACTTGCTCGTAGATAGCTGGTATGCTAAACCGAATTTCATACATCAAGCTAATGAACTTGGTATGCCAGTAATAGCAAGACTTCCAAACAATAAACTTATTTGGAACTTTAAAGGCAAACATAAAACTATGAATGCAATCTATGACAGTATGAAAAACTATCGTCACAAAAGTAGTGGTAAACATGGCAAAATATCGTACAAATATTTCGATGCCATTGTAGAACATGCAGTTTTAGGTAAAGTCAAGCTCGTATTTTTACACACAGGTAAAGAGTTGTTAGTTTTTATCTCAAGTGATATTACTATTGCAGGCAAAGAGATTCTAGCAACTTATAAAAAGAGATGGAATATTGAACAAGGCTATAAAGATCTCAGAAACCTCTTCGGTTTTGGAAAAGAAGAAAATCGTATCTATGAATCACTAATTGCAAAAATAACACTATCTATGTTTGCATATAACATTGTAAGTTATATTAACCGTATAAAGCATGAACCACAAACTCTTGGAGAACTCTTTAGAGATTTAGAATGTGAGCTTGAAACACTGGCAATATCAATGCAACTCTTTATTAAAATACTGACAAAAATCTCTGAAATCCAAAATGTTGTCAAGGATAATAAAAATTTACTCAATATTATCGCTGTGCTCAGTGCTTATACTCAAAAAGAGTTAGGTTTTATGTGCGAAAGTTGAGTAAATAATTATATAGTGTTTCTACATGTCAAAACTGACATGTAGAATATAAAAAGAGAAGTTAGATTTATATACGTGCGTAGTTAACGCTTGAGCAAGCTTCTAGCTGTAGAAGTTCATTAAGAGCTGCCTCTTTCACTATGCTGTCAACAAGAATAACAGCGATAGCTTGTGCTTTATTGTTTCGTGCAAGAGAGAAGTCTGCAATATTTACGTTATGATTTGCTAAGATTGACCCTATGCTCCCTATTACGCCGGGAACATCACGATTTTTGAGTATTACCAAATCACCTTTAAGTGCTACTTCAATATCAAAACCATCAATTGCAACTATACGAAATACATTATCGTCAAATATTGTTGCACTAATTGTAGTAGTTCCACCCTCAGCCGTAGTAAGCTTGATAGTAATGAGGTTTTTATAAACAGTTGAATCAACAAGAGCTTCAAATTCTACTTTGATACCCTTCTCTTTCGCTATAAAATCAGCATTAACATAGTTGATTGTGTCATCACTCGTTTGACTCATCGCACCAACAGCAACGAAAGTAGCAAGAGACTCTACATACTTAGCTATCTCACCTTGACCGCTTACTTTTATAGCAATTATTTGAGATTTGTTAATCTGAGATTCTAAGAAACCTATCTTCTGACCCATCTCTAAAAATGGCTTAACAAATGGTGGGATTTTACTCTCATCAATTGGTAAATTCATAGCATGAGCATAAGAGATGCCTTTAGCTGCTGCAATTGCATTCTCAGCTGCTTGAGTGCCAATGTTGTACTGAGACTCATAAGTATTTGCACCTAAATGAGGAGAAACAACAATATTATCAAGATCTAAAAGAGGATGATCAGTAGCAGGTTCTTTGTTAAATACATCAATACCTGCGAAACGGATTTTACCGCTTTTAAGTCCGTTATAAAGTGCTTCCTCATTGTAAAGACCACCTCTAGCACAGTTGATTAAAACTACACCGTCTTTCATCTTTGCAATCTCATCAGCAGTAATCATATTTGTAGTTTCTTGATTTTTAGGAGTGTGAATAGTAATAATATCACAAGCTAAAATATCTTCGAAGTTTTTGGTATAAGTCATATCAAGGTCAGTAACTTTTGATGGGTTTATATATGGGTCATACGCAACGATATCCATCTCAAAAGATGCTGCTCGTTTTGCAACACGAGAGCCAATATTACCAAAACCTATAACACCAAGCTTTTTACCCTTCATCTCATAACCGTACCACTTCTCTCTTTTCCAAACTCTTTGGTTTTTAAGATGGTCATGTGAGTATGGGAACATTCTCATACATGAAAGCATGTGCGCCATTGTTAGTTCAACTGCAGCAATAGTATTTGCAGTAGGGACATTCATTACAATAATTCCCTCTTTTGAACAACCTGGGATATCAACATTGTCAACACCAACGCCAGCTCTAACAATAGCTTTCATATTTTTTGCAGCTTTTATAAAATTATCATCAACATCAGTTGAACTTCTAGTAATAGCTACATCAGCATTAGCGATAATATCTAAAAGTTTTACCTTATCTTCATCGGCTGCCATTATAAAATTAATATTTTCATCATTACGAAGCATCTCTAAACCAGCTTCGTGAATATGGTCACAAACTACTATAGTATGTTTTTTCATTATGTATCCTCTTTGTATAGCCCAACATTGGCTGAAATTTGGTATTTTTTTAGCGCATTGACTAAAGAATTTAATTTTTTTATATCTTGTGAATATATCAGTAATTCTACACCATTTTTATCTCTTGATAGATAATACTTTAACTTATGTTGTCCAAGTTCTTCATTTAGGCAAAAAAGCTGGTATGGGTCTAAAATAGTTGCGGAGAGTTTGTATATGGATTTACTAATAACATTGTCATTCAAATCAACTTTTATAAAAACTTCATTTACAGGGTAGAAGTATCCCAATCTCTCAGTTTGAGAAAAGTGGTTTAACCAAATTTTCTTTGGTTCTTTGATAACAACTTCACTCTTGTGTTCTAGAGGGTCTAGGTTGATTTGAGTTTCATTTGAATTGATTGAAATAAGAAAAAAGATGATAAAAACAGCTACTCCGACTGCAATGAGTGGAGTAAACCATTTTAAAATCTTTTGCATAATATTTACTTAAATTTATCTTTAATAAGGTCACCTAAAGAGTGTGATTCATTATCATTAATCTCTTCAAGCATAGCTTGATTTTTAATATAATCTAGTTTTTTAACAGAGAGGCGAATGCGGTCATTACGAGTATCTATAACTGCAATAGCTGCTTCTATTTCTTGTCCAGAAACTAATTCACTTTTTTCTAACGGTGCTAAATCTTCATCACGAATTAAAGCATCAACGCCATCCTCTAAAGAAACGAATACACCAAAATCTTTTATGTCACGGATAGTACCGGTAACGATACTGTTTACTTTATGCGTTGTTGCAAATTTATCAATAGGAGACTCTAGAAGAGCTTTTCTATTTAGAGATATCTTTTGATCTTCTTGGTTGACTTTAGCAATTTTTACTTCAACTTCGTCTCCAGATTTTAAAACATCTTTACATTTAACGTTTTTATCCCAAGAGATATCTTGATTATGTAAAAGACCTTCAACTCCATCAATACGAACAAATGCACCAAAATCAGTTAATGAAGTAACTGTACCAGTAACAACATCACCCTCTTTAAAGTTTTTCATAAATTCATCAAAAGGTTTTGGTAGAAGTCTTTTTAGTGAAACACGAAGCTTATGAGTCTTAGAATTTATTTCGATTACTTCAACATCAATTTCTTGACCTACAGTTAGGTAATCATTAGGATTCTTAACATTTTTGTTCCAAGAAATTTCTGAGATATGTAAGAAACCTTCGATATCATTTCCTAAGTCAACAAATACACCATATGCTTCAATGTTTGAAACGGTTACAGTAATTGTATCACCTTCATCTAATTCGCTCTCAACTTCAGCCCAAGGGTCAGACTGAACAGCTTTAATAGATAATGAAAGATGTCTCTTATCTTTGTCGTAAGAGATTGCTTTTACAGTTACAACATCACCCTCTTTGTAAAGTTTAGATGGGTTAACTGGACCTTTGTAGCTGATTTCATTGTAGTGAACTAAACCATCAACGCCACCAATATCTACGAACATACCGTAGCTAGTAATTTTCTTGATAGAACCTTCTACAAATGTATCTTCTTCCATAAGTTTGTCAATAATATCTTTTTTCTTTTTACGCTCTTCATTAAAAAGTTTACGACGAGAAACCACAATTGAGTTTTGCTCTTCATCAATCTTAACAACTTGTGCTTTAATCTTACGACCAATCACATCGTCAGTATCTTTAAAAGCAGCTAATGAACGAGGCATAAAGAAAGAGACTTCGTCAGCTTCTACTACGTAGCCACCACGATTTTTCTTAGTTATAATACCTTCAATAGTCACATCTTCGAAGTCTTCTTTGTGTGCATCAATAAAATCAATAGTTTTTTGTAGCTCTAAAACTTTTTTATAAGATATTTTAGGACGCTCATTGTAGTATCCTGTAACCATAACTTTAATTTTATCACCAGTATTAAACTTTAGTACGCCATTTTCACTGATTTCATCTAAGCTAAGAATACCTTCTAGCTTATCGCCAACACCAACTAATGCTCTATTTTCATCCGCTTGTATTTCAACAATCTCACCCTCTACGATGCGAGTCGTCTCTTGCTGTTTTTCAGTTGCAGCAAACATCTCTGCAAAATTTTCTTCTTCTTCAAATGATTCGTTATCGAACGCCATTACCTATCCTCTTGTTACATAAAAATTTCGTGATTGTACCTAAATAATGATTATATTACTATTAATTAAGAATAAATTTAGGTATTATAAAAAAGTTTCTTAATTCCTTAAGAACCTTTTTTTATTGAATTTACAACATTTTGTATAATCCAATCGGGAGTAGATGCACCAGCGCTTATACCGCAGAATTTTTTATTTATAAACCATTTATAATCTAAATCGTTTTCATCTTCGATATGATAACTATCACTGCAATTGTCATGCGATATACTAAAAAGCTGTTTTGTATTTGATGAATTTTTACCGCCAATGATTATCATAATATCTGCTTTTGTAGATATTTTTCTGACGGCTTCTTGATTTTCAAATGTTGCATTACAGATAGTATTAAAGACTCTCACCTCTTTATAGCGTGGAATCAAGTAGTTCGCAACTTCCATATAATCTTCGACTTTTCTTGTGGTTTGTGCGACTAAAGCTATTTTATCTTTTAGCTTAACACCTTCTAGATCCTTAGAACATGTAACAACCCTCGCGCCATGGGTAGCATAACTTTTAACACCTTTTATTTCGGGATGAGCTTCATCTCCAAAAATAATAATATCATAGCCCTCTTCGCTCATATCCTGGCAGATTTGTTGTGGTTTAGTCACATAAGGACATGTAGCGTCAACAACATTCACATTGTTTTCTTTTAACTCTTGTAGCTCATTTTTAGGTATTCCGTGTGTACGAATAACTGCTTTATCACCAGATTTAAAGCTTCTATGGTCATCAGTAAGACCAACTTTAAAATCTTTTTGAAGTCTCTCAATTTCTTTATTATTATGAATCAATGGTCCATAAGTGGAAGAGTCTGTATTTTCTTCAGCTATTTTTATAGCCCTTTTAACACCAAAACAAAAACCATATTTTTCAGCCAATTCAATTTTCATCTACTTAAATTCTATCTTTGTAATTCTTTGAAGTAATTCAAAAAAGTTTGGAAATGATGTATTTATACAGTCTAAATCAGTTACATTCATTCCACATCTAAGACCTGCTACAATAAAACTCATTGCAATTCTATGGTCACCATCACTGTCAACAGTGGCTTTTTTTAATTCTCCGCCAGTAACTGTATAACCATCTTCATATTCAGTAGTAGATATACCACAAGCATTTAAGCCATCAACAACTGTAGAAATTCTATCACTCTCTTTTACACGAAGTTCCTCTGCATTTTTAACAACGCTAGTACCCTCTGCACAAGCCATTGCAATTGAAAGAGCTGGGAGTTCATCTATAAGCCAAGAAATATTATCTTCAATAGTTATAGCTTTTAGAGGAGCATACTTTACATGTATATTTCCTATTGGCTCATACTTACTATCTGTTGTTTCATATTTTATATCTGCACCCATTCTCTGTAAAGCCTTAAATGCTTCTATACGGGTTGGATTAAGGGTAACACCTTCAAGAACAATACTAGAATCAGGTGTGATAGCGCACGCAACAGCAAAGAAAAAGGCACTTGATGGATCAGCAGGAACTCTGATTTTCAGTGGAGAAAGAAGCTCTTTCATAGGGTTTATAGTTGTCTTTAAACCATCTACATGTATATCTGCGCCCATACCTTTTAACATTCTCTCTGTATGGTCACGTGATAGTTCAGGCTCTGTGTACGTACATGTTCCATTAGCACGAAGTGCAGCAAGAATCATACAGCTCTTTACCTGAGCAGAGGCAATTTTACTATCATAATTAAAAGCTTTTAAAGACGATCCTCTAATACTAAGTGGAGCTAGATTTGCATCTTCTCTACCGTCAAATATTGCACCAATTTCACGAAGCGGAGTTGTTACACGCTTCATTGGGCGTTTGCGCAAGTATTTATCGCCAGTAAGAACAAAATGACCATTTGCGGAACTTAAAAGACCACAAAAGAGTCTCATTCCTGTTCCTGAGTTTCCACAATCTAGTATCTCAAAAGGCTCTTTAATTCCGTCAGAAGAGATTTGAATAGTCACGCCGTCATCTTCAACTTTAGCACCGAGGTTTTTTACAATTTCTAAAGAGTTCATAGTATCTTCTGCTCTTAAAAAGTTAGTAATTTCACTTGTTCCATTTGCCAACATGCTAAACATAACACTTCTATGCGAGATAGACTTATCTGGAGCAATTTCACTAATTGAAAGTGAAAACGGAGATGCTTTACTTACTTCTACTCTACTCATCTAAGTCCAATTCCTAATTCACTTTTGAGTGTTTGTAAAATAGCATCCATAGATGAAGTAATATCCTCTTCTTCAAGAGTTTTATCATTCGATTGAAGCACAAAACGAATTGAGAGACTCATATTATCACCTAATGATTCATCACTGTATTTATCAACTGGATAAAAACGAACTAAATTAGCTATTTCAGCTGTGCTAATTACTGTTTTAACCTTTTCATAACTCATATCTTGAGGCATAATCAAACTCAAATCTTTAAAAGATGCTTGATATTTTGAAGATTGTTTTGCTGTTTTTAGACCGTATGGCAATTTGTTAAAATCAAGTTCACACATAAATGTAACTTCTAAATTATAAGCATCTTCAACATTTGGGTGAACGCGGAACAACTCCCCTACTGATTCACCATCTATTATTACTTCAGCACACTGGTACATGTGAGATAATGAGTGTTTAGTTTTATATTCACGAAGTTCAAACTTCCCAATTATGTCTGATACTTTTTGAGCGAAGTAAGCAAAATCAACTTTACTTGGTTTTCCAACGTTTGAGAGACTCTCTTTTTCTCTGTCTCCTGAAAATAACATAGCCATCTTAACAGACTCTTCTCTTTTGGAATTAAATAGTGAGCCAACTTCAAAAAGTCTAACAGATGTATATCCGTTTTTACTGTTATTTGATGCTGCTTTTAAAAGTCCTGTTAAAAGTGTTGACCTTAAAGTATCAAGAGTGCTGACTATAGGATTAAGAAGTTCTAAATCATCACTAACAGTTTCAAATCCATACTCAGTAAGAATTTTTTTCTCATCAAAAACAAAATGCACAGACTCAAAAAACCCACTATATGCTGCTTTGTGTCTATATGCTTTTCTCTTTTTGTATGTGAAATAATCATCTTTAAGTCTATTCTCTTCTGTAAACTTAAAAGCCTTTGAAGGTATATTGTCAATACCGATGAGACGAACAATCTCTTCAACTATATCTTGCTTATTTTGTATATCATGTCTATATCTAGGAACAGTGATTACAAAAGTATCGGCTGATGATTTCCTTGCATTAAAACCTAAGTTTTTCAATATTTTAGTTATCTTAACCTTATCAATACTAGCACCGATAATATCGTCAATCTCTTTTTTTGAAATACTGATTATTCTATCTTCACATGTATCACAAAGCTCAATAGTACCTCCAAAAAATGAAGAGTCTGAATTTGATTCCAGAAGGTTTAAACAAAAGCTCAACCCTTGATTTAGTTCAGGCTCACTTCCTCTTGAAGTTTTATAGTACATAGGTCCTGAAACTATTTTATTTTCATGCATCTTTTTAGAGATTACGTCAGGTGGGATGTAACTAGCTTCTATTAAAACAGTACCTTCATTATATGTCACTTTTGACACATCTTCTTGAATTATTCCAACTGTTGAAGCTTTTGTATTTGACATAATGGATGCATAACCATTCTCATCTTCTACTAATTCAATCTTTGCCATAGTTTCATTTTGAGCGCAGAAAAAACCAAAATTATATGCCCTTAATATAACACCGCTGCTATGAGTTGCATATAAAATAATTGACTCAATGTCTGTCTCTCTTTTTTCTTCTATTTGGGCAAGTCTAAGCTTCACTACAAATGGCAAATTCAAATCTTTAAGATCAACTGCTTTGTAGCGAAGATTTACATTTAAATTATTATCATGTGAGAGAGTTAAAATTCTTCCAATTCCAACTCTTTTTTCATCACTCTCTTCTATATTGTTTTCTCTTAATGGTCTGTCAAAAGCTGCACTTAAATCTCTTGCTACACCTCTTATACTAAGGCAGTCTCCACGATTAGCAGTTAGCTCTATCTCTATTAAATCATCACTGAAAATAGAATTTTCACAGACTTCCTCACCTAAGATATATCTTCCAATACTGCTATCGAGTTCTACAATTCCTTCTTGACAATCCTCTAGTCCAATCTCTGAAGCAGAGCATATCATCCCTTCTGACTCAACACCACGGAGTTTTACTGGCTTAATCACGGTACCGTCTGGCATAACAGCACCGATTGTAGCAACTATTACATCAAGTCCAGCTCTAACATTTGAAGCGCCACATACGATTTGACGAATACTTGATCCTATATCTACCTGACAAACATTTAGTTTATCAGCATCAGGATGCTTTTCACACTCTAAAACTTTTCCAAATATTATTTTTTTTGGTATATTATAACTTTTAAGACTATCAACTTCTAAACCAATAGAGTTTAATTTTTTAGCCAACTCATCTGTTGTAATACCGTCTAAATCTATCCACTCGTTTAGCCAACTTCTAGTAACTATCATTGAAACTGCTCCAACAATTTAATATCTCCTTCAAAAAGAGAACGAAGATCACCTATCTGATGAATCAGCATGGCAAATCTTTCAACGCCTAAGCCAAAAGCATATCCACTAACATTCTCATATTTAACTGCTTCAAATACATTTGGATCCACTATTCCACATCCCAATACTTCTAACCAGCCTGTTTTAGAACATACACGACAACCAGAACCTTTACAAAATACACAGGAAATATCAACCTCTGCCGATGGCTCTGTAAAAGGGAAGAAAGATGGACGAAATCTAACTTCTACATCACCAAACATATACTTTAAAAAATCTTCTAATATATATTTTAAATTAGCAAATGAAACTTTACCTTCATCATCTACCAAAAGTCCTTCAACCTGATGGAACATTGGCGTATGAGTAATGTCATAATCACGGCGAAACACAGCACCTGGAGCAATCATACGAATTGGTGGTTTAGTATTCATCATAGTTCTGATTTGAACCGGTGAAGTATGAGTACGAAGAAGCATTTCATCTTTAAAATAAAATGTATCCTGCATATCCCGAGCCGGATGATATTTAGGAAGGTTAAGAGCCTCAAAATTATTAAAATCATCCTCAACCATATTACCTGTTTTAACAGCAAAGTTCATAGAAGAAAAATATTCAACTATTTTGTCCATTGTCTCCATAACAGGATGAAGTGCACCGGATTCAGAGCTTGAGCTAAACATAGAAACATCAATAGATTCAGCTTTCATAGCAGCTTGTAATTCTAATGTTTGAAGAGTTATTTTTCTTGCCGTAAGTTCATTCATCAGCCCACTTTTATGGGTGTTCAACTCTTGTGCTATTTTTGATTTTTCTTCATTTGGTGCTGTTTTCATCTTAGCAAACTGCTCTGCTAACACACCTTTTTTTCCAAACACAGAAATCCGAATCTCTTCGATTTTATCAACACTCTGTGCTTCTTTTATTGCATCATACCACTCTTTCAATAGAGTCTCCATACTGGTGGTTAACACCACATAAATTTTAAAAAAGATTATAGTCAAATATAATTTATATATAGCTTCATTTATCAATTTATATGTTACAATAAATAAAAAAAGGAAGTGAAATGTGTCTATTTTGTAAAATAATAAGTAAAGAAATACCATCAAATATTATTGCGGAGAATGATGAATTTTTAGCGTTTCATGATATTAATCCAAAAGCTCCTGTACATATTTTAGCAATACCAAAACTACATGTAGATAGTTTTAATGATACCTCTCCTGAGATGATGGCAAAGATGACATCGTTTATTCATGAAGTAGCAAAAGAAGTTAATATTGAAAATAGCGGCTACAGAGTTATAACAAATATTGGTGACGATGGCGGGCAAGAGGTCAAGCATCTTCATTTTCATATACTTGGCGGGGCAAAACTAAAGTGGGGTCACTTAAGTGATGTTGATCCAAAAGGTCTAATTTAAGCTTATGATTAAAAAAATAATCATTAGCTTATCATTAGCGACAGTTATTTTTGCTCAAACCGCCAGTGAGTTTCAAAAACAGCAGATGCAAAATTTTACAAATGAAAAAACTGAGTTTAATGATTACAAAAAAAATCTTGAACTAGAGTTTGAGCGCTATCAAGAAGAACACCTAAAAGAATATAATAATTATAAAAAAGAACTGAGCAACTACTGGGAAAACCCTGAAATGTCGACCAAAAAGAGTTGGATTGCATACACCAAAGATAAAAAAACCAGAACGAATGTAAACTTTGAAGAAGAGATAATTGTTGTACAAACTATAGCAAACTCCCAAAAAGAAGCTAATGAGAACCTTCAAATAGCATTGGCAAAAGTAATCACTGTAGACACTAAGACTGTTCAGGAAAATGACCCTCTTGAGGTTAGACTCTCAAAAATAAGAACACCATCTTCTATTGTAATTAGCGAAGTAAAATCTGAACCTATTTTATCAACTGTTATATTTAACAAAACTCCAACAAAAGAAGATGTAGCAAGTTATGTTAAAAAGACTATAGAGAGTAGTAAAGTAAAGTCGGTTAAATCAAATAAAATCAAACACTCAAAAGTTTACACTCTAAAGGTTAAAATGCCTAAAGATGCAATGATTAAAAGGTCAAAACTTTACTATACTGAGGTAAAAAAACAAGCTAAAGTACAGGAACTCCCTGTACCTTTGGTTTTTGCTATTATGCACTCTGAAAGCAGTTTTAATCCAAGAGCAAGATCACATATACCCGCGTATGGCTTAATGCAGATTGTTCCAAAGTCTGCAGGAATTGACACGTATCAATACCTTTATAAAAAGAAAAAGCTTGTATCTGGCACTTATTTATATAATAGCAAAAACAATATAACAATGGGAAGTGGATACTTACATATACTCTATTACAAATATTTAAAAGATATAAAAAATAATGACAGCCGCCTCTACTGCACAATAGCTGCATATAATACCGGAGCCGGTAACATTGCATGGGCATTCACTAAAACTCATAACATGAATAAAGCAGCCCCACTAATCAATGCTTTGACACCGGAGCAGGTATATAATAAGCTCATTAAAGATTTAAGATATGATGAGCCAAAAGAGTATTTAAAGAAAGTTTCAAAAAGAATGAGTGCTTATCATAAAATATATGGACTATAAAAAATACTTATATAATCATCGAGACTAAAAAAAGCCTCTGTAATTTTCTCCCCACTCTCTTTTCTTGCTTAATAAATATGTCAACTCATAAGCCATAATCAATAAAGCTCCACTAGCTAATAATACTGTTGCTATCTCCAACATGATAGACTCCTTATATATTTTTTATATAATAGAGTATAAAATCATAAAGTGCGAATAATATGTCAATTTGTCATATTATTATGATGGGCAAGCTTCTATTTCACCCATGTCTATCTTTACTCCACCACCGGAAATCATCTTTTCATTTTCACGAATCAACTTTGAATTGTGAGTAATAGAGTATGAAATACGGACTGAGTCTCTAATAGTATTGATTGTTGAGCAATATGTCTCCAGCGAAGCCATAACCCATCTAGCAGCCATAGTATCATCTGCATCAGAGTCAAAACTAAAATTTAAAAATAGTTCATTAAATTTTTTTGGAAAATCTGCATTTCTAACAACATCACTTTCAATTACTAAATTTGAAACAGTTTTATTTTGATTTTTAGGAAGCGAGACGATATCAGTAGCGCTACATGTAATAATCCCTGCTAAAAAATACTCTAGCGGGGAAATGTCAGGTACATTAATTGTAAAACTGCTGTTTACGGTTTTAGCTTCAAACTTCATATCTTCTTTATGTGTTACAGTTACTTTCATTATATTTTACCCTTGTAAAAAAGTTTCAAAATATGAGAGCTGTTCTTTAGTTCTTACAGTTGATGTGCCGCCAGCTGAAGTTCTAGCATTCATTGAGTTTTTCAGTATTAAAAACTCAAGCACATCTTCGCTTATTCTCGAGTCAATCTCATGAAGATATTTAAATTCAATGTCACTCAAATCTATTTTCAACTCTTCACTTTTTGCGACAGCTTTTCCTGTAATAAAGTGTGCTTCACGGAAAGGAATATCACATTTCTCAACCAAATAATCAGCTAAATCTGTAGCTGCCAAGTGACCTACAGAACACGCACTTTTCATATTATGAGCTTTTACTTCCATTGTCTTAATAGCTTCTTTTAGAATCTCCAATGATATTTGAGCAGTCTCTACAGAGTCAAAAACACCCTCTTTATCCTCTTGAGTATCCTTGTTGTAAGCTAAAGGTAAACCTTTCATCACAGTCAAAAGACCCATTAAAGAACCATAAACACGACCTGTTTTACCTCTAAGGAGTTCTGGAACATCAGGATTTTTCTTTTGTGGCATTATTGATGAACCTGTTGAATATTCATCGCTTAACTCTACAAAACCAAACTCATAACTAGACCACATTACTAACTCTTCACTTAGACGAGAAATATGCATCATCATAGTAGAGATATTAAACAAAATCTCTAATGCAAAATCTCTGTCACTAACTGTATCTAAGCAATTTATACTTACGCTGTCAAACCCTAAAAGCTTTGCTGTCATGTCTCTGTCAATTTTATGAGGAGTACCGGCTAGTGCTGCACAACCAAGAGGAGAAACATTATTTCTTTTGTATGAATCTTCAAATCTCTCTATATCTCGTTTAAACATAGAGAGGTAAGCACACAAATGAAAAGCAAAGTTTGTTGGCTGTGCATGTTGCAGATGAGTCATACCTGGTATCAATGTCTCAGTGTGTTTATGGGCTACAACTAAAACTTCACTCATTAAAAGTTTTAAACCTTCTACAATTTCTAGATTTCTCTTTAAAACATAGCGACGAAAATCAACTGCAACCTGATCATTTCTGCTTCTTGCAGTATGAAGTTTCTTTCCAGCATCACCAATAAGAGCAGTTAATCTTTTTTCAATTCCCATATGCAAATCTTCATCGTGAATATTCCATTCAAAGACATCTGACTCTATCTCTACAATAATTTGGTTCAATCCATCCGTTATTTTAGTAAGTTCTTCAGTAGTTAAAATATTTTGTTTTGTAAGCATTTGGGCATGAGCCAATGAGCCTTCAATATCTTCTATATATAGTTTTCTATCAAACATTATTGACGCATTAAATTTATCTAAAAGAGATGAAGCACCTGTCGAAAAACGACCTGACCACATTTTATCCATAATAATTTCCTTAAATTAATTTCATATTTGTTTTGGCAAAATGTACATAACCATAGTGCCTTGTAGTTATTTAAAAGTTTGGTATTTTAGCGAAATTAATTTATTTTACAAAGGCATAGAAGTAGAAAGGTAGATAGGGAGTGGTTCTATCTAAAATATATATCGTAGTGTTGATTAATCACATGCAGGTACATTACCACTGTCTTTTGCATATTCAACTAAAAAATGTTGTAAATGTTTAACTTTTTTCTTATATTTTTTATCATTAAAATATTTTACAGAGTGTTTGGCTTTTGTGTTTTCGCTTTGCAGATGAATTTCTGCCAACTTTTCACCTTTATTTGCCATCAACTTTTTCCATTCTCTTTTTTTCTTAGTAGCAATAAACGCCTGTCCACCCTTGTGGCACTTCACGCATTTTTTCACAAACTCTCTTTGACCTTTATATACAGCCGCACTAGAAGTAAGCGACGTAAAAACAAATATAGACAGTAAAAGGACAGAAAACTTGCTCATATATAAACCTCAAAATTTAATAATAGTCAATATTACATTAGTATTTATTATATTAACCTTATACACAACACAAATAAGTATTATTTGATATTAGTAGTTATAATTGAAACTTTTCATACGTTTTGTCATCTAAATCCCAGACACCCTTTTGCTTTAATAACTCCACAACACTTGGTGTACAATCAACATCATCTGGCCATTCTCTGCTGAATCCATCTAACATATTTTTATTAGTTCCATCTACCCCAACCATTAGTCCAGATATAAATATATCTCTAAGGGCATCAATATTATTTGAAACTCTCCAGATTAGCATGTAAGCATTAAATATGTCATTCTTTTTCTCATCAACAAAAACAACAATTCTAATATTTGTGCTCAAGCCTACAAGAGCGTTAAAATACTCTTTAGCATTTTTTGTTTTATTTACAGATATAACTGTAATAGGATTTTTTGTTCTTCTCATAAATTGGTGAAGATTCACAGCATCTGGAATCACCTCTTTAACTCTTTTTAGTAACTCTTCATCACCCAAAAGTTGTGGGGCTTCCACTCTATTAGCAGCTGTTGAATCAATGCCTAGTTTTCCACCAACAAGCGTTTCAGGTGAAGAGTGATCAAGTGCATCTAAAATTCCTTCAGATATAAAAAGTGATTTTGGGGTAAACCTGTCTAGGATATATGAAGTTAGCGCTCCATAATTATCTAGCTTTGGAGCATTTTCATCCAAAAAGATTGCATGCTTAACAAAGCTCATCTGACCTGCACCCCAAAAAGCGTGCATAAACTGTTTTGCATGACCCTTATACTGTGGTTGCATTTTTGCCAAAATCAGATTATGAAAACCTGCATTTTCAGGCATATGATAATCAACTAATGCAGGTACGGTAGTCTTTAAAAGCGGGAAAAAAATCTTGCCAGTAGCCCAACCCATATATTTATCTTCTAAAGGTGGCTTACCAACTACTGTTGCCAAAAATACCTTATCTTTTTTAGTTGTAATTGCATAGACTTCCATGACAGGATAAGGCTCTTCTAGCGTATAGTAACCAGTATGGTCACCAAACGGACCCTCTACTTTAAGCTCTTGCGTATCTACCCAACCTTCAATCACATAATCAACATCAGCAGGTATATAAAGAGGTGTTGTTATAGATTTAACAAGCTTTGCTGGAGTTTTAGTAATCAGACCATACATAAGCAACTCATTAACACCATATGGAAGAGGAGCTGTCGCACACCAAGTGTATAGTGGATCGCCACCAATAGCTATACTAACAGGCATCTTTTTGCCAGCTTTTTGATACTGATCAAAAAAGTGTGAAGAGTCTTTGTGAATTTGCCAATGCATTCCTAAATGATTTTTATCATAAACCTGAAGTCTATACATTCCAAGATTTACCATATCACCATCTAAACTTTGCGTATATACTTGCCCCATAGTAATAAAAGGGCCACCGTCTTGTTCCCAAGTAGTTAATACAGGCAATTTATAAAGGTCTATATCATCTTCGAGATACTTAACTTTCTGACAAGCACCCTCACCTTTTAAACGTTTTGGAAAAATATTTTTTAGTGAAAAAAGCTCACTTGCCATTGAGACTTTGTCCATAAAACTAGATGGTGGTTTCATATGGAGAAGTTTAGTTATCTCATCAGCTACAGACTCAATAGTTCTGCCAAAAAGTAGCTCACAGCGTCTATAAGAGCCAAATACATTCATAAATACCGGCTCATCAAATTTTACACCGCTTTTTTTATCTACAACATTTGTAAAAAGAAGGGCTTTACCGCCATCCTTTTTCTTTACCTCTGCATAGGCAATATGAGGAATCTCTAAATATATATCTAGCTCTAAATCAATAATTTTTAGTTCATCGTTTTTTTTTAAAAGTTCTATCGTTTTTTTCATAATTTTTCTTTATTTTTATTTATTTTATTCAGTAATTGTTTATAATCTTTGTGGCATTTCATCTTTAAATGCTGTTTCTTCTGCTTTTTTCAATAGTTCTAGTGCGCCATTATCTATCATTTTTTTTGCCATCTCAAAACCCAGATTTTTGGATTCATCTACATGTAACACTACTTTTTCATTCATAATATTTGTTCCATTAGGAAAACCAAGCATAACTCTAAAAGTTATTTCGTCTTTGTTTTTTACCGCGTTACATGCAACAGGTGCTGAACACCCTGCTCCAATTTTACTAATAAAATCTCTCTCTATTTTTGTACAGATAAGAGTGTCTTCATCGTTTAGACTCATAGCTATCTCACGAATTTTATCATCTCCACAGACTATCTCAATTCCAAGTGCTGCTTGCCCCATCGGAGGTATCATCATATCAAGTGAGAGTTTTTGCGTGTATGGAATATCTTTAAGCAAATCTAGTCTATTAAGTCCTATCCAAGCCAATATAATCGCATCATATTGAGCTTCACCTAGTTTTCTAAGTCTTGTATTTACATTACCTCTTAAATCTTTTACTTTTAAGTCTGGTCGTTGTTTCAAAAGTTGCATTCTTCTTCTCAGGCTTGTCGTTCCAACTACTGCACCTTGGGGCAACTTCTCAAGAGATTCATACTTGTGTGATAAAAAGACATCACTTTGGTCTTGTCTTTGAGTAACAGCTACCAATTCTAGACCTTTTGGTATATATGTCGGAACATCTTTTAGACTATGTACTGCTATGTCTGCGTTGCCTGCTAGCATCTCATCTTCAAGCTCTTTTGTAAAATGACCTTTTCCGCCAATCAAAGCTAGCGGCTTGTCTAAAACTTTATCCCCATTACTCACAATTTTATTTAACTCAACTGTTATATCAGGATAAGATGCTTCTATTCTATCTTTAATATGATACGCCTGCCAAAGTGCTAAATCAGAGACTCTTGTTGCTATTGTTAATTTTTTCATCTATTTAGCTTCTTTATATTTATTTTTAGTTCTATCCATATCGCCATCAAAAAATATTGTTGGTGTTCCTCTGACCATTACAAGGTCGGCCACTTTTAAATCATGTTCTATATGCTGTGAAACTTTTTTTGAGAGCAAATCTGACTTATTTATGTTTGAATTCATTGTTTTATTGAATTTTTCCAATATTACATCAACTGATTTTTCTCTTGGATCAACTTCTACTTTGTAAAGGCTAAGAAGCACATTTTTTTCACCTTTAAGTTCAAGAGCTACAGCTGCTTTAACCAGCTCTACAGCTGCCGGATGAAGTGACGGAAGTGGAAAATGGTAATAATATATTGCAAACTTTTTTGGATATTTTTTCATATAGTTAATTGCCTCTGGTACATAACTCCTACAAAATGGGCATAACGGATCTGAAAAAATAACTACCTTATGCTTAGCATTGCTATCGCCATAAATCAAGTTCTCTTTGCTGTAATATTCATCTTTAAATGGCAATGAAACCAAGTCACCGACATTGCTACTACTTTCAATATCATACAACTCTTTTGTTATCACATTGCCATCAGAAAACCAAACCATTTTTTGAGTAACTTTTCGTTTATCTTTTTTAACTACTGCATCCAACTCAACAAAATATGCCGTCCACTCTTCTCTTTGTTTTACGATAACCTCATTTATGACTCTAACGTTTACCGACTCTAAGCTTGGATTATTGCTAAAATTATTTTTTAAAAAATCCTCAACTTTTTCACTTGCAGAACCTGCTTCTAATATACTACTTAATAGAACTGTTATCGCTAATAATTTCAACATCGATGACATTTGTATCCTTTTTTATATTTTTAGTTTCAAAATTTGTTTTACACTTTCCTGATTTTACATTATAACGATTAACCGCCATAGTAGTAAAAGCACTAAATTGTAATAATACACCAAGTATATCTGTTAAAAACCCTGGTATTATTAGTAAAATACCGCCAAGTATTGTAAAAAGATTTAATCTTTGAAATTGTTCTAAGTCTATACAGCTGTAAGAGACTGCTGTCATATTTTCAGCTAATGTTTTTCTAAAATTTATTAAAATAGATATACCAAAAAAAGCACTTAATATTATTTCAAAAAATGTCGCCAAACCGCCAATAGCAGATGAAATATTTACAGAGATTAGTACTTCTAAAAATAGATATATTACAAAATATATCATGTTATATTAATCCCATAATATGCTTATAAATATCACCCGTATTAATTGAAGTTTTCTCTTGCGTTTTTCTATTGTAGACTTGAACATGTCCATTGTCCAACTCTTTTCCAATAATTACAGTATATGGGAAACCAATAAGTTCTGCATCTTTCATTTTGAAGCCAAATCTCTCTTTTCTGTCATCAAGCATAACTTCAACATTTTCACCTAAAAGTTTCAAGTATAACTCTTCTCCAAGCGTATTTTGTGCTTCATCCTTAATATTAGAAATCATAATATTTACTATATATGGAGCTGTCTCTTTTGTCCAGATACAACCGTTTTCATCATGATTTTGCTCTATAACCGCAGCAACCAGTCTACTTACCCCTATACCAAATGTTGCCATCTCAAAAGGTTTTGGTTTTCCATTTTCATCACTAAAGTTTGCTTCTAAAGCACTTGAGTATTTATCTCCAAGTTGGAAAATGTGTCCAACTTCAATACCTTTTTTAAAGTTAAGTTCTCCACCGCAAACACATTTATCACTTAGTTCTTGTGTTTGTAACTCTTCATACGATTTCTCATTTAAAGCATCAATCTCTTCTTCATTTGTAAAGATAGTCTCTATGTTTGCGCCGTAATCACAACTTTTACAAACAACTATAGTATCTTCACCACTATCAGCTAAAACATGGAACTCTTTACTTCCAG
Source organism: Candidatus Sulfurimonas baltica (assembly GCF_015265455.1). Classification (NCBI taxonomy): domain Bacteria; kingdom Pseudomonadati; phylum Campylobacterota; class Epsilonproteobacteria; order Campylobacterales; family Sulfurimonadaceae; genus Sulfurimonas; species Candidatus Sulfurimonas baltica. The sequence continues at coordinate 1,608,144 of NZ_CP054492.1, forward strand.
TTCCTCCAATAGCTCCGCTATCAGCCTCTACTACTCTAAAATCAAGTCCAAGTCTTGTAAAAATCTTTTTATAAGTCACTTCCATCAAGTTAAATTCTCTAATCATATCTTCTTGTGATGCGTGAAAAGAGTATCCATCTTTCATTAAAAACTCACGACCACGTAAAAGTCCATATCTAGGTCTTGCTTCATCACGAAATTTAGTATTAATTTGGTATAAGTTGATAGGTAAGTCTTTATAGCTAGTTACTCTATTTTTAACTAACTCTACCATAGCTTCTTCATTTGTAGGGCTTAGTACAAAATCATTTTGGTGTCTATCAGAAATGCGAAGCATCTCTTTTCCCATAGTATCAGCACGACCGCTTCTCTCCCATAAACTAATAGGCGTTACAAAACTAAGTTGTACTTCATTGCAACCGGCGTTATCCAACTCCTCTTTTACAATATTTCTAATCTTTTCTAATACAATCTTTCCTAATGGCATAAAGTTATAAAGTCCAGCACCTTGCTGGTTTATAAAACCGCCTCGCACCAAAAACTGGTGTGATGGCAAAGTTGCATCAGAAGGAGCTTCTTTTGTTGTTGGTATAAACGCTCTACTTCTTCTCATTTATCTTTCCTTTAACAAAAAATTGACAGGCATGACCATGTGGGGCTTCACAAGTATGCTTTTTCATACTAGATAGCATTGCACCAGCCATTGTATCTGACTTTGACTCGTCAGAATTATTTCTCATCTTATATGTCATATCATGCAAAAATCTTTTTATTACCTGTTCCCCCATTTTACGAACTTGATCAGAATACTCTTTTGGAATATAGCCACTATTTATAACTCTGTCACTCTCCGCATTAGCAGCTTCAAAAGCTTTACTATATATCTCTTTTATAATTGGTTCAACATCAAGAGTATCTAGTAATTCAAAGAATTCAACAGTACTTCTTCCAACAATCCCATGGGCCATTCTTGCGCTATCTTCTCTAGCACTCATATTTTCATCAACAATATTTTTTAAATCGTCTATAACATATAAATTAATTCGTTCATCTTTATGGCAACTAATATCACGAGGCAATGCCATATCAAACCAATATCTATCAAAATCGCAAGGTTTTATTATCTCATCTGTAATAATAGCTTTAGGTGCTGATGTTGCAGTAAATAAAATTTCAAACTCGTTTACTGCAGTTGGCAATTCACTATAGTCTAAAACTTTAGTGCCATTAGCCTCTGCAAAACCATCTGCGTGTTCTTTAGTTCTATTCATAACATATACATCTGCACCACTTGAGAGCAAATGCTTGGCAGTTATTTCCGACATCTCTCCTACACCAATTATTAGTGCTTTTTTGCCATCTATATCTTTCAAAACAGACTTTAGCAGTGATACTGCAACACTTGCTATGGAGACAGGCTTAGAAGAAATATCTGTTACATTTCTAACTTTTGCTGCACACTTAAAAGCATGATGAACTGCACGTGCCAGTTTTTTACCACCAAAATTATGATCCCCTGCGTATCTAAATGCATCTTTTATTTGACCTGCGATCTGCGTCTCACCAACTACAATAGAGTCAAGAGAAGATGCAACTGCAAATAGATGATGTATAGCGCTACTGTCATCAAATACATCGGCACGCCCCTCAAGCTCATCTACACTTATTTCTGAGTGTTCACTTAGCATTGCGAAGACATGTTCTGTAGCTGATCTCACATCATTGCAGCTAGCAAACACTTCCATCCTATTACATGTAGATATAAGCATAACTTCATTTATAGCTTCATGATTATGTAGCTTTGTTAAGCATGCATTTAAATGATATTGATCAGAGTAAGATAACTTTTCTCTAATCTCCATAGTTGAATTTTTATGTGAAAAACTTATATTTAAATAGTGCATCAGTAACTTCTTTTTATCATAGTTTGTAGTATTGAGACCAATTCGGAGTCATCTTTCATGGCATTCATAGCTTCATTTGAAAGTTTTGCAGCCAATTCAAATGATTTTTCTATTGTTTTATGCTCACTCATCTTCATTTTAATCCAAGTGGTATCTTCCTCGTTCAGAGGTTGTGCATGAAGAGATATTAACCGTTTTTTATCCCCAGCATCTAAGAGTTTATACAAGTATATGTACGGAAGTGTGCATTTACCTTCGACATAATCATTCATCGCAGGTTTTCCTATGGTTGCCGCATCTGCTGTAATATCTAAAATATCATCAATAATTTGAAAAGAGAGTCCAAGGTTTCTCCCATAAAGTGCATGAGAAGAAGCATCTTTTCCAACTAGAATAGCACTGGCTTCAGATGCAGCCTCTATTAAGGTAGCAGTCTTGAGATATAACATGTCAAGATATGTCTCTTCATCAGAATTGAACTCATCTGCCATCTTAACATCCATCATCTCACCCTTAGAAAGAGCGGTTACTGAAGATGCTATTACCCTAGCAACATCTTTGTCAAATGAAACCAATTCAGTAAAAGCTTTCGAGTATAGAATATCACCTAGCATAACAGCTGTTTTACTACCGTCTGTAGCATTAACAGAAGGGATTCCACGTCTAAGGTTAGATTCATCAATGACATCATCATGCAGTAGGCTGGCAGCATGAATAAGTTCTACAATAGCAGCTAAAAGAGGAGCTTGAGGAGAACTGCTTGCAATCTTTAAAATCAACTTTGCCCGAAGTCTTTTTCCGCCAGATAACATCTCAAAAAGACGAGTAACTTCATCATAATCTATCTCTTTAATCAATCTTGCTATTTCGTCTTCTACTCTATGCATTATCTCTCTTTAATTGTTTTTTAAATACTTCAACTCAATATTTCCGGTACCATCAGACAGAAGAAGCTCCAGATTTGCTTCTCCTGTCTCATGATTAAACTCTTTAAACCTAACCAACACATAGGGTTCAGTGTAAAAATTGGACCCGCTAGGCTTTAAAATAACTCTAAAACTTTTATTTCTGTTTCTTAAGTAAAGTACGTTTTGAGCCACTATTGTGTCGTATGACCTTAAAATAACAAGACCACCATTTTTGTAAAGTGTCCATCTGAATTCAAAAAGCTTTTCTTTATCGTCGTATTTTACAAGAATTTTCTTTTGCTCATCCTTTTTCAAGGATATTTCTTTAATTTCTTTAAACTCATTAGCAAAAATGACACTAAAGCTAAACAGTAAAAGAGTGAAAACTTTTAAAAGTTGCTTCAATTATTCACTTTTTGAAACTATTTCACCCATAAGTTCAATACATAAACTTTTCATTTTACTTTCTACTTCATCACGATTTGTAACCATTAGCATTTTAACTTTATCATCAAAGTCATCACCAAAATGCTCATTTAGTACCAATTCCATGGCAGCTCTTTTTTTAATAAAATTTGCTAAATCAAATCTAACAACATCGTTATTAGCCGTAAATACGATATCCATAAGTTTACTCTCTGGAGAACCTAAAAATACATCATCTTCATCTTCAAATAGTGCACTATATTTCATATATAATTCCTTAAATTTTAAATATTACAGCGATTATATCATCACAATAATAATAGTTGCTTAACCCCTCTTATTAAGTCTTATTTTTATACAATACAAAAATGAAAACATATGACTATATAATAATTGGAGCTGGCAGTGCAGGATGTAATATGGCTCATTCTCTGCAACGAAATGGAAAAAAAGTAGCTGTAATTGATAGATACGGAATTGCCCAAGGTGCAAGTGGTGCTGCAGGTGCTTTCCTATCCCCTCTTCCTGGAAAAAAAAACCAATACAATTCATTTATAAACCAAGCACTTGATTTTTCTATAAACTTTTATGAAAAACTAATTCCTAATGAGATTGATAAAAAAGGTGTCCTAAGAGTTGAAAACGATAATTTTGACAAACAAAAGCTTGAAGAAAATGCTTTGTCATATAAGCATATACTGAGCAAAGAACTTCATGAAATATCAAATAATTTTAGAGATATAGATGGATATTTTTATGAAAATGCTGCTATCGTTAATCCTCTAACAGTATGTACAAAACTATTAGAAAATTGTGATTTTTATAAGAAAAATGTTAAAGAATTAACAAAAGAAGATGATTATTATATATTTGATGATATTAAAGCAAATAATATTATTTTAGCCCAAGGTGGAAGCACTTCTTTGGTTAAAACTCCTTACATGTACATAACTCATGTATTTGGTCTCAAGATAGATGTTAAAACTACAACAAAGATTCCTTTTAACATACATAAATCAATCTCTGTCTCAACAAACAAAAGCGATGGAACTGTTGCTATTGGTGCAACTCAGATAAGACACTTTGCTACAAATGAGATAGAGTGTTACACAACTTGCGATAAGTGCGGACTCTATGTTGATATTGAAGATGAGCAAATAGAGTCTCTTCTAACTCAAGCTAATGAGCTGATAAAACTAGAAGACCTAGAAGTAGTAAAAAGCTTTAAAGGGGCACGTGCCACTATAAAAAGCTACTTTCCAGTAATTGGTAAAGCAGTTGATTTTAGTGGGTCATTAGAAAAACATCCATCCATAAAAAATGGAACTAAAATACCAGCTGAGTCTTTGGAGTATCATGATAATGTTTATATAATAAATGCGCTTGGTTCAAGAGGTTTTGTACTAGGTCCTTATTTGGCAGAGGTATTAACTGAAAATATTTTGAACAATAAAGAGATACCAAAAGAGGTATCTACTTTAAAGCTTTTTTATAAAACAGCAAGAAAATAATTATTTAACTATTTGCGTCCCAACACCCTCTGAAGTAAAGAGTTCTAGCAATAGTGAGTGTTCTATTCTTCCATCAATAATGTGAGCTTTTTGAACTCCACCCTCGATAGCTTCAAGACAAGCATCAACTTTTGGAACCATACCGCCGTGGATAGTTCCATCAGCTTTAAGAGCTTCAACTTCATCTTTTGTGAGTGTGTTCAACAACTCTTTATCATTATTTAGAACACCTGCTGTATCTGTTAAAAATATTATTTTATTTGCACCGATTGCTTTGGCTACGTATGATGCACAAAGGTCTGCATTTATGTTAAATCCAGGATGTCCCATCTCATCGCCGGCTGCAATAGGCGCAATTACTGGAATAAATTTTTCTGCAATTAAATTAGAAATAACGTCAGCCTTAACATCTGTGATATTTCCGGTAAGTCCCCATTTAGTAAAATCTTTTGCTTTTGCAGTAATAAAATGAGCATCTTTACCGCTAATACCTATAGCTTTGGCTCCATGAGAATTCAATAGTGAAACAATCTCTTTATTTATCTCTCCGCTTAGTACCATCTCTACAATTCTCATAACCTCTTTTGAAGTCACCCTTTGTCCATCTATAAATTTTGATTCAATACATAAGGCATCAAGCATCTCATTAATCTGTCTTCCTCCACCATGTATTACAACCGGCTTTATTCCAACTAAATACATAAGTAAAATATCTTGAGCAAATTTCTCTTTTAATTGAGGTGATTCTTGCGCTGAACCGCCATATTTAATAACAACAATCTCTTTATTAAACTTTTTAATAAACGGCAGGGCCTCAAGCAGTGTTTTTACAGTTTCAATTTTTTTTTGCACTATTGTTCCTTCTATAATTATCTATAATCTTAAATATTTTTTCATCAACTTCTACATGTAAGTCCAATAACGAAAGTGGCAGATTAAACGACTCTAATTTTACAAAGTCTTTATATGTCACTAAAACCGATTGCGAAGCATCTTTTTTAAGTATCTCCTCTATCTCACTTTTTACAAATGAGTGGTGATCTTCAAAGTAGTTTCTACTAACTACATGTGGCAGATAATCTTCTAAACGTGTTGGTCTTGCTATGGCTGTTACTAATGACATTTTATCATATTTATTTACAAGCTTTACCTGGCGTTTAAAGTCAATTCCTTCTCTTACTACAACACTCTGTTTTGAAGCCCAAAGTCTCTCTCGAAATGGACCTGATGGCAAACAAAAATTATTGCTACAATTTACTTCTATGAGTAAGTCCAATTTTTTTATTTCATGCTTTGAGTAAGCATCATCTAAAAATATAATCTTACATCCAAGTTCTTTTGCTTTATGTATCCCTACTTTTCTGTCTTCACTTACTATAACTACTGCATGTGGGACTTTGTGAGCATATATCATAGCTTCATCACCACTTGTTTTGACATCGTGTAATATTTTATCTCCATCACTTATAACAAACAGCCCACTACTATCTCGTCCGTATCCGCGAAGGACAATTGCCACATTTTTGTATCTGTTTGCAAGTGAAGTAACTAGCGGTGTTTTTCCACTTCCACCTACACTAAGGTTTCCAATGCTTACGATATCTACACCAAAATCTTCCGCAACTTTGCTTTTAAATCTTAAAAACATCACTAAACAGTAAATCCAACTTAGAGGTAGTAGCAAAAGTGAGAGAAGCTTTTGAGCAAGATTTGGGCTGTAAAAATATTTTTCAACCCAAAAGACTATGATTTTTTTCAATATTTATCTTTTTAAACTCTTGTTGAAGCAACTAACTTGATTTTCTCTATTACAAATTTAACATCTTTATCTGTCATACTTGGATAAATAGGCAACGACATAATTTGCTGATAACTAGTAAGTGCTGTAGGGAAATTATTTATCTTTAAAGAATACTTATTTTTATAGTACGTTAAAAAATGAAGCGGAATATAGTGGAGTCCAACCTCAATACCTTGTTTTTTAAGTTCTAATGCAAATGAGTCTCTGTTCTTATCTATTTTTATAATATAAAGAGAGTATGGATGTTCATCACTAATTGCTTTAGGTATAGATATATGTTCAACTTTTTCAAGAGCATCACTGTACGTGTTGGCAATCTCTTTCACTCTTTTGAGATTATTATCTTGCTCTTTTATCTGTGCTCTAATATACGCCGCATCTAACTGACTCATTGAATAATCAAATCCAATGTCTGTAACATCATAGATATATTCCAAAGAGTCTTCATCTCGAACCATAGCATGTGAACTTAAAAGTTTAGCTCTCTTTATAATTTCCGCAGAGTTACAGACAAGCATACCGCCATTGCAAACATCTTTTTTAAGGTGAGAAGAGAAGTTGAAACAAGTAATATCTGCACCAGTTGAGCCTATTTTATTACCATTGTATGTTGCACCTAAAGCTTCACTTGCATCTTCTACAATTTTTACATCATAAATTTTAGCCATTTTATAAAGTCTATCTAAATCTACACATTGTCCAGCAACATGAGTAACAATAACAGCCTTTAGTTTTTTAGATTTATTATCTTGCAAATAAACTTCAAGTTTGTCAAGATTAATATTGTATGTTTGAGCATCTATATCTATAAAAGTAGGTTCTGCATCAAAATGACGAACCACTTCAGGAACACTAGGGTGAGTATTTACAGAACATACTATTTTATCACCACGCTTAAGGTCTAAAGCCAACATTGCTAAGTGAAGCGCAGAGGTACCATGCGAAGTCGCTAATGCATAGTCTGCTCCTATATAAGATATAAAATCATTCTCTAACTCATCAACCTGATCTAAATCTTCACCATCTAAAACATCACTCACATTTGAGTGTGCGTCTCTACTGCTTTCATACTTACAAAATGGAATTTTCATATTCTAATCCTTTATAGTGTTATATCTCTTGGATAGTTGAAATCGTGGTTCATAGTTCTTGATGTCAACTTTGCAATAATTGGCATTTTTCTCTTAAAATGGTTACGAAATATTCTCTTTATAATCATATCAAGCATATCTTTGTCAAAACCCTGATTTACTATCTCTTCTTTACTTAGCCTATCTTCCACATATAGCTTCATAACTTCATCTAGTTGGGCATATGTGTACCCTAAATCATCTTCGTCACTTTGACCATCCCACAAATCTGCAGAGGGAGCTTTTTTAATAATACTTTTTGCAACCCCGAGATACTCTGCCAACTCATACACTTCACTTTTATACAGATCTCCAATTGGATTTACGGCACTTGAGAGATCACCGTAGAGTGTTCCATAACCCAGCATCAGCTCACTTTTATTGCTTGTTCCTAGCACTAAAGCGTTTTCTCTAGCTGAAATATCAAAAAGTGTAGTCATTCTAAGTCGCGAAGACACATTACCTTTTCTTAGGCTATCCATATCCGGATTTAACTCTTCATAAGCTTTTAACATAGGCTCTATCGAAGCGGTTATGGCTTTAATACCAAAATCGCGACAAAGCTCATCCGCATCTTCGAGTGAGCTTTGAGAAGAGTATTGAGATGGCATTTTCACACAAAGAAGATCATCTTTAAATACTCTCTGAGCAAGTACCGCCACAACCGCGGAATCAAGCCCTCCACTTAGTCCGAGAACTACTCTATTTAGTCCAGTTTTGCGAACTTCATTATCTAAAAAATGCTGCAGATAAATTGTTATCTGCTCATACTTTTTCATCAGTAACCTTTAATAAACTTTAACAAAAAATATTATATCAAAGTTTGGTAACAACACACCAATTTTATAATTGGCAATTAATCTATTTTTGATACAATTATCTAAAAAAGAGAGATTATGACTGTTAAAGTTCAACCAATGGGAGAGTACCAAACTAATTGCTACATCGCTACAGTAGATGGAAAAGATTTTATTATAGACCCGGGCATAGGTGCGACTGAGTGGGTTTGTGAAAATGTCACAAACCCCGTTGCCATACTAAATACTCACGGACACTTTGACCATGTTTGGAGCAACGACGAGCTTCAAAAGAAATTAAATATTCCTCTTTATACTCCAAAAGGTGATGTTATGCTTCTCTCTGGAAGTACTTGGAGACCAGACCTACCTCCGTCAAAACCAGATGTAGAAGTAGAACCAAACCAAGAGTTTGATTTTAATGGTGTAAATGTAAAATTTCGTCACTTTCCCGGACACTGTCCCGGCTGTTCAACCATAGAGATAGGTGATGCTATGTTTAGCGGTGATTTTATATTTGAGCGCTCTATTGGAAGAACAGATTTTCCATACTCATCACCTGATGATATGAGAGCTTCACTAGAGAGGTTTAAAAAATTGGACTACGACAAAACAATATATCCAGGTCATGGAAATACAACAACAATAAAACAAGAGCAGCAGTATGCAGACTACTGGATAGGAAATTTATAATGAAAGATCATTTTAAAGATAAAGCAGAAATTTGGGATGCAGGAGAGATGCAAGTCAAAGGTGCAAAGAAAATAGCTGATGCAATAACTAAAGAGATTAAACTCACAAACAACATGGAGCTTTTAGATTTTGGCGTTGGTACCGGACTTTTAGGCTTTGATATTGCAAAAAATGTAAAAAAAGTTTACGGTGTTGACACATCTCCAAAGATGATAGAAAAACTTCAAGAAAAAAACACTTCAAGTCTTTATATAGAAACATACACTCAGGATATTGTGCTAGATCCACTTGATAGAACTTTTGATGGAGTTATCAGCTCAATGACTCTTCATCATGTAGAAAATTTAAAGCTTTTTTTTGAAACAATATACAAAAATATCAATAGTGGCGGATTTATTGCTATAGCCGATTTAGAAACAGAGGATGGAACTTTTCACTCTGACAACACTGGTGTGTTTCACTTTGGATTTGATAAAGTAGGTCTAGTGAATATTGCTAAAGATGCGGGTTTTTTTAATATAAAATTTGAAAATATAAACACAATAAATAAGCCAGACAGAGATTTTGGTGTATTTTTATTAACTGCCCAGAGATAAATCTTTACATGTAGAATGTTCTACATGTATAAAACTATCCTTCGTTTTCTTCATCAATAAGCTTCAGCTTTAAAACATGTCTCTCTGTTACAACTGTTTTAAATTCACCCTCAAAAACTTTTATATCCAGTACATATCCGGTAACATGCACATTTCTCTTTCTACCCTCTTTGTGACGAACTTTTGCCTTGAAATAAACAATATCACCAAACTTAACAGGAGATAAAAATTGACACTCACAAGCTACCAACACGACATTCTTTTCATTTACAGCGACCATAGCGGCAAAGTCAGCTGCACTGAAAATAAACCCGCCATGAATCAATCCCAAATCGTCAGCAACCATTTCAGGTATAGTAACTAATTTAGACTCAACATACCCGTTATCAAGTTTTTCTATTGTCCCATTCAAATCAATATTTACTATTTCGTGAGTCTTTAGAATTACTTTATTTTCTTCTTTGTACTCATTAATATCGAGTTCACTATCTTCATCTACATTATTTGCTTCTTGCATCTCATTCATCTCTTATCCTTAATAAGTTTAACATACACCCGTGCTGGTGCCGGATACCCCTCAACTGTCTTAGAGTTATCTTTTTCATCTAAAAAATCTTCTAGCGATTGACCATCAATCCAAGGAGTTTTTCTCTGCTCATTTGCATCGGTTTTTGATGTCTCCAAAACTTCAAAACCAATGAAGCCGGCTCTTATACACCAGTTCTTCAAAGCTTTAATAGTTGGAACAAAATAGATATTTGGTATCTTTGAATATGATGACTCAGGACATAGACACATCTCATCATCGCCCTCTATATAAAAAGTGTCTAAAATAACCTCACCTTGCTTATCTAGCCCTTTATAAAGTGATTTTAACATTGCGACAGGGTCACTTCTGTGATAAAGCACGCCTAAACAAAATATTGTGTCAAACTTCTCTTCATAAAATTCTAAATGCTCAACGCCCAAAAGTTCATAGACTATTTCACTTTTTACAAAATGGTTTATAAAATCAAACTGCGTTTTATACAATGGAGATGGATCAAAACCTACTAACAGTTTTGGTTTATCTTCTTGCATTCTAAACATATAATACCCATTGTTGCATCCTATATCGGCAACTCTCTTATCTTTTAAACTAAAATGTCTTCGTAGGAGATTATATTTTATATTACTTTTCCACTCAGAATCTATATAGGTATCAAAAAGTTCAAATGGGCCCTTTCTCCAAGGCATCATAAGTTTTGCAACTTCTTCGATGTTATTTGGAGCTTTACCACTAATTTTAACTTCATCTCCGAGCTTTACATCCCAACTACCATCTTCTAAACTGCTTAATGCTTCACGAAGAGGAGCAATGTTCTTCCAACTCATCCATTTTTCTCGCTGCATTCTCAACTCTTGTAAATCCATAATATTACATCTCTACCTTATTTTAAAATATTTTTTTTAATATATTTAAATTCATTTTAATCACTATAATATATTTATTTTATTATAATTGTACCCTAAAACTAATAGGACGGCTAAATGAGATTAGAAAAAAAAGCTACGGTAATTTCAACATCAGTAGCAGCAGTGCTCGTACTTATGAAAATGACAGTTGGTATATTAAGCGGTTCAATTGCTGTTTTAGCATCTGCAATAGACTCTTTACTAGATTTAACAGTTTCACTTTTTAATTATTTTGCTCTACATAATTCAGAGAAAAATCCAGATGACAACTTTAACTTTGGACGAAGTAAAATTGAACCTCTTGCTGCAGTAATTGAAGGTACTGTTATATCTTTATCAGCACTTTTTATACTTTATGAAGCGCTTGTAAAAATAGCATATCCAAGAGAAATGAACTTTATGAGTGAAAGTATCTGGGTTATGACTGCTTCTATAATTATTACGGCTGTATTGGTTGTATTTTTAAATTATGTTGCCAAAAAAACAAAAAATATGGTAATAAAAGCAGATGCTCTACACTACAAAACAGATTTATTTTCTAACGGTGCAGTACTTGTTGCACTAGCTCTTATTTCGATGACAGGGGAGATGCTGATAGATCCAATACTTGGTATAGGTATTGCCATCTATATGATTTACTCAGCTTTTCCTATTATAAAAGAGGGTGTGTTAATGCTTCTCGACGCTGCATTGCCTGAAGAAGATATACAAAAAATAATAAAGATTTTAGAGAGTGAAGTAGCTACAACAGACTATCACTACCTACAAACAAGAGAATCTGGTTCACATATATATATATCCGTACATGTAGTCTTTAATGTTAGTATTTCTCTTTATGATGCACATGTAGTCTCAGACAAGCTGGAGCTTAGAATAAAAGAACTTTTTGAAGACAAAAATGTTCATATTATTGTTCACATGGATCCTTATGATGATTCAGAAATCAATGATGTTGAAGATGTGTATTAGATAGATTAAGTATCTTATCAGAGATACAAAGATATAATTTTAATTAATTTAAAAATGGACTTTATATGAAAAAAATTATTTTATTTTCAGTTATGCTAACTATCTCCAGTTCTGCTTATGCAAAAGAGATGCACTATTTTGGTGGGCAAAAAGAGTATCTTCAGCAATGCAGGGTCTGTCACGGAGGCAGTAGTGTTTTTGTAGTAAATTATACAATGAAACAGTGGGAAGACTTTATGGTAAACGATGGTAAAGATATTGGATTAAGACATATAAACAGCAATCAATACAAAAGTATCCAAGCAGAGAAAAAACTTAAACCATATTTTGAAACTGAAAGATATCAAAAAAGACTTCCATATATGAATGTTTTCTTGAAGCGTTTCGCTAAAGACAGCACAAACAGTCCTCTTAAAAAGTAGTCTTTACGACTACTTTACATAGAACTATCTTGCGAACACAACAGCTCTACTCTCTCTAATAACATTAACTTTAATTTCACCTGGATATTGAACTCTTGCCTCTATCTCTTTAGCTATCTCATTTGCAAGCAAAATAGACTCATCATCGTTCACAAGCGAAGCGTTAACTAATACTCTCACTTCTCTTCCGGCATTTATAGCATAAGCTTGGCTTACGCCTATGTGCTCCGAAGCTATTTCCTCTATTTCTGTAACTCTTTTTAGGAAACTCTCTAATACTTCTCGTCTGGCCCCTGGTCTTGCAGCTGATAGTGCATCTGCCGCACAAACTGCTCCACACTCTATAGAATTTATCTCTTCATGACCATGATGAGCATAAATAGCGTTAATAACTACAGTATGCTCATTGTAGCGGTTACAAATATTTGCCCCCAAATCAACATGATTACCATCATGATCATGAGTCAAAGCTTTACCTATATCATGAAGTAGTCCTGCTCTTTTTGCCAGCCTTGAATCTCCACCCATTTCAGCAGCCATTATTCCAGCTAAATGAGCAACTTCAAGAGTGTGTGCCAATGCATTTTGTCCATAACTTGCACGATAACGCAATTTTCCAATTAGTTTTACAAGCTCTGGATGCATAGCACCTATATCCATATCTGCAAGAAGATTTTCACCCTCGGCTAATATAGAAGCTTCAAATTCATCACAAACTTTTGTGTAGATTTCTTCAATACGTGCCGGCTGAATACGACCATCTTCTATAAGAAGTTCTATTGTCTTAGTAGCAATTGCTCTACGGTAGAGATTAAAACTACTAACAAGTATAGCATTTGGAGTATCATCAATAATTATATCAACACCCAAAAGTGTCTCTAGGGCTTTTATGTTTCTACCCTCTTTACCGATTATACGACCCTTCAATTCATCATTATCAAGGTGAATTAAATTAGTAAGTCTCTCCGAAGCAAATTCTCCTGCAAATCTACTTGTTGCTTGCGCTAAAATATAATTTGCTTTCTTTTTAGCCTCTTTTTTTGCTTCATTTTCATAACGCCTAACAATATGTGCTATCTCTGCACGAGATTTTTCTTCTACTTTTTCAAGTAAAACAGCTCTTGCTTCATCTTCTGTCATTCCTGCACAATGTTCTATATTGTGGAGTGCTTCATCAATCTTTTTTTCATATCTCATTTTTAGTGAGTTTAGAGATTTTTCATTTCTTTGTAAATCAACTTTTCTAGCTTTTAAAGTAGCACTATCTTCATAAAGTTTTTTTTCTTCACTTTGCTTGTACCTTTTAAAGCTGTCTTCTTTTCGTATTACATCATCTTCTCTTTGATGAAGGTCTTCCTTAGCCCTTGCTTTTGCACTTTCATACTTTTTATTTGCTTCTAACTCAATCTCTTGAGCTTTTATGTTAGATTTGCTTAAAAGTATATGTGCTTCATTCTCAATAGCACTTGCTTTTGCCTTGGCTTTATCGACATAAATATCAAAATTAGCGTTAGTTATTTTTCTAGAAATCAAAAAACCTGCAAGCCCACTAAAGGTTGCTATTGAGCTACCTATTAGTATTTCGCTTAACATTTCATTTCCTGTTTTTAGCCCTTGTTAAGTATTTATTTTCAACTTGAACATGTGGCGTTATTAATAAATCACATGTGATGTCATAATCATCACAAATAAATTCTTTTGTTTGACAAAATTCTGTTTGTACAAAAATTATATATGGTCTCTTTTTTAACCTTGCAAAGAAACGGTCATACATTCCTTTTCCAAACCCAACTCTTTGTAATTTACCATCCATACCTACTATAGGCACAACGGCTATATCTATATTTTTTATTTCTCTTAAACTATTTCCCGCTTCATAAATACCAAATTTTTTCTTCCTAAGCGGTAATCTAAATGGTACCATCTTAAAACTTTCGCCTTCCATAAACGGAACAAAAATGTCATGCTTTTTTCTCAATTTATTCATTGTTTTAGTTATATTTGCTTCAAAGGGAAGTGGTATAAATAGAAGTATTTTTTTCTTTTTTAAACCCAAAATTTTATCTAATAATTTTGAATTTAATTTTGAATTTTTATATATATTATTTATTTTGGAGCTATTTTTTATCTTTTTTAAACAATTGCGTCTAAATATTGTTTTGGATAGGGACATATTAAATCTTTATGGATATAATTTCGCTAATTTTACTCTAAAAACAGAAAACAAGGTGACAAAATGTTAAAAAAATCAATTTTATTTATATCCATACTATCAACTCTTATTTTTCAAGGTTGTTCAAACGATGAAAATAAGGATGTCACTAAAAGTGCTAACGACATGATATCAGTAAATGAGTATGTACTAACTGGACTTGATTCAAAACAGTATGTTGTAAAGAAAAAAGATAACGGATTTGTTCTAGAGGGCGCGAAAGGAAAAGTAGTAATCTTTGATATATTTGCAACTTGGTGTCCACCATGTAAAGCAGCTGCTACACACTTAAGTTCACTTCAAGAAAAATATAAAGATGACCTTATAATTATCGGCATAACAATTGAAGACAAAATTTCAAATGAAAAACTATTGGATTTTGCAAAAGAGTATACAGCAAACTATACTTTGGTAAATTCAGACCAAAATCGTCGTTTAACAAATGCTATCGCTTTTGAACTAGAGCTTGGAGACAGATATCCAATTCCAACAATGGCAATGTACAAAGATGGTGTACTAATCAACCATTTTATAGGCGCAACTGAAGAAGAGTTTATAGAGAGTGACATCAAGAGAGCTTTAGGAAAATAAGGAATTACCAATGTTTGGTTTTATAAAAAAATCTCTTGCTAAAACTGCAGAAGCAATAAAAGCAGTAGCACCAAAAAGAAAAATATCGTTCACAAAAGAAGAACTTGAAGATATTCTACTAGAAGCTGACGTTGAATATGCACTGGTTGAGATTATTCTAAATGAGATGTATCAAAGTAAAATTACGCGTGATATTTTACGCTCAAAGCTTTTAGCAACTTTGGCTTACACTTCATACAAAGAACCTGAATTCAATGCACCTTTTGTAGAATTGATAGTGGGCGTAAACGGTGCTGGAAAAACAACAACTATCTCAAAACTTGCATCTAGGTATAAAAATGAAGGCAAAAAAGTTTTACTAGGTGCGGGAGACACTTTTAGAGCTGCTGCAATAGAGCAACTAACTTTATGGTCTAAAAAGCTTGATATTCCTATCGTTGCATCAAAACAAGGACACGACAGCTCTGCTGTAGCTTATGATGCTATAGACTCTGCGAAATCAAAAGGTTTTGATAATGTTATCATTGATACAGCCGGCAGACTTCATACGCAGACAAACTTATCTAATGAACTTAAAAAAATAAAACGTATCTGTGATAAAGCTCATGCAGGAGCACCTCACAGAACAGTTCTTGTCATAGACGGAACACAGGGTAATTCAGCTATTGCACAAGCTAAAGCATTTAATGAGATGATAGGGATAGATGGTATTATAATCACAAAGCTAGACGGTACTGCAAAAGGTGGAAGTATATTCAGCATAGCCTATGCGCTTGAACTTCCTATACTTTATGTTGGAACAGGTGAGCAACCAGAAAACTTAACTCCATTTGACAAGTATGAGTTTGTTGATGGTTTATTGGATATTATTTTTATAGAAGAGTAAAGACAAAGAGAAGTTTACTCTCTAAGTTCTAAGTTTTGTAAGACTCTAAAAGAGTGTTTAGTTTTGTAGTCATTGAAGATAACTGATTAGAGGCAGATGCAATTCCCTCAACACTCTTAGTATTTGAAACGGACAATTCTTTTACAATGTCAACTTTCATAATTATATCTTCGATTGCTTTGCCGTTGTCAATATATCCTTGAACCATATCATCAACTTTAATGACAGCGCTTCCCATAAGTGTTACACTGTTAGATATTTCATCTTGAGCATTAATCGCATTTTCTGATAACTTCTCTATTGCTAATGAATTTTCTGAAATAGCTTCACTAACATCTGAAATTGATTGAACAATAACACTTATAGTAGCGTTAATCTCTGATAGTGACTTTTGTGTTCTATCTGCTAGTTTTCTAACCTCGTCTGCTACTACTGCAAATCCTCTCCCATGTTCACCTGCACGTGCTGCTTCAATTGCAGCGTTTAGTGCTAATAGGTTTGTCTGATCTGCTATATCGGAGATAACTCCTAAAATAGCTTTTACCTGTTGTGCATCAGAACTCAAATTTAGAAGTCTGCCTGCTAATTCCGATTCAACTTCACTTCTTGTTCTGATGTCATCAGAAAGAGCTACTATAATTTTACTTGTGCTTAACATTGTTGATTCAGCGCTGTCTATTTCATATTTTGTAGCTTTTGCATTCTCAATAGAGCCCTGAAGAACACCTTGAAGCCTTTTTCCATGGGAGCTGACATTGCTTACAATTTCAGACTCCTCTTCAGCTTTTTTACCAATTTCTTTGGATGTTTTTGCCAACTCTTCAGAAACGGATAAATTTTCGTTACTTGTAAACTTTGCATGTACAATAGTATCTTGAACTTTTTTAATAAAATCATTAACATGGTTACTAACTCTGGCAATTTCATTGTTACCTTGAATATTTAACCTTTGCGTAAGATCACCTTCCCCATGAGCTAAATCTTCTGCTCTATCTTCCAACTCTTTTAGAGGACGAACCAAAACTACAGTCAATAAGAGAGAAGAAGCTATTAGAGATATTATAAAAATTACTCCAGATATTATAATCATAGTGTTTCGTAAGTTATCCGGCTCTTTCATAACTTCAATCTCATCAATCTCACTCATAATGGCCCAAGTTAAGTCTTTGCCAATTTTTATAGGTCTATATGCAGATAAAATTGATTTTTTATTATTGTCTGAAACAATTTGTATGTCTGTTTTTCCAGATAAAACATTTGAAGCAGCTTGTGTTTTTACAGAACCTAATGTAGGATTAGCAAATGATGCTTTAATTGATCGTTCTGTAGGATTAAGAAAACTATCACTTCTCATAAGATTATCTTTTCCTATAAGATAATCCTCCTGAGACTCTCCATATCCATCTCTAAATGTCATAATTTCATTAATTGACTTTTCGGATATTTGAAATACTAAAATACCTTTAAGAAAACCATTTACCATAATAGGTGCCCCAACAAACATCGTAGGCTCACTCTTATTCGGAGTATAAGGTTGCATATCAACAAAAACAGGGCGTTTTAAATCTTTAACTTTTTTCCAGACTTCGCCTAAAGCAGAGTTTTTAAGATGTCCACTACTTAGATTTGCTCCAATATCTGACTTTTTTGCCTGAGAGTACATAACATGACCATGATCTTTACAGATAATATATAAATCACTATATTTATATCCTTTTG
This sequence comes from Candidatus Sulfurimonas baltica, assembly GCF_015265455.1. Lineage (NCBI taxonomy): Bacteria > Pseudomonadati > Campylobacterota > Epsilonproteobacteria > Campylobacterales > Sulfurimonadaceae > Sulfurimonas > Candidatus Sulfurimonas baltica. The sequence goes on from NZ_CP054492.1 coordinate 1,626,164, forward strand.
CATAATATTGAAAAAACTCATCATACTTGTCAATTATATCATCTACATCCATGTCCTCTACGGGGTAAGGATCTGTAGCTTGTACTTTAAGTTCTCTGTGTAATATTATTAATTCAGAAAGAATCTTCATCACATTCGCATTAAGAGCTAAGACATTTATATCAACTATTGTTTTAGAGAAAAAACGCTCTATTTCATTTGCCTTAACCTCTCTAGAAGAGACTAAAGAGTTATAAGATTTCTTCAAAATTACATCTTTACTCTGTGCTGAAATAATAACTGTCATTGACACTGCCATAAAAATCATAGCACCTATCAACAAAGCAATTGTTTTGGTTTTTAGTGATATATCTGTTAAACTACCCATTATTTTCCTTTATATAATTCTCGTAATATACTGTAAATATGCTTAAATAACATAAAACAACAATTAATTCTATGAATACATATTCATAGAATTAATTGTGCTCAAAATAGAATAATCTAGCCTTTTAAAAGTTTTATACTATAACAATTACAAAATTATGACATTTTGCAATACTTTAATCTTCTACATGTAAAACTATGTATAATTTTTAATAATTAAATATAAGGCTCGCTTCATGGCTAAAATAAAAATTCTTTTTGAATGTCAACATTGTGGAATGACTACTCCAAAATGGATGGGTAAATGTACAAACTGTGGAGCTTGGGATTCACTTGTAGAACTTAACGAACATCAACAAGAAGTTGTTAAGCAGACAAAGTCTGCATCCAACAGCTCTTCAAAAGCAGTAAGTATAAATGATATAAAAGAAGAAGATATTTACAGATTTAGTTCTCACGACAAAGAGCTCGATATGGTTCTTGGCGGTGGAGTTGTTCCTGGCTCTCTTACACTTATTGGAGGAAGTCCTGGAGTTGGTAAATCTACACTACTTTTAAAAGTAGGAGGTGATATTGCATCTAGTGGAAAAAATGTTCTTTATGTAACAGGAGAAGAGTCTAGCGGACAGATTAAAATGCGCGCAAATCGTCTAAAGGCAAATCAAAATTCTCTATACCTTTTAGCTGAAATCAGACTTGAACAAGTTTTAGTTGAACTTGAGCACAGAGATTATGATTTTTTAATTATTGATTCAATTCAGACACTATATTCTGAAGCGATTAGTTCTGCACCCGGCTCCGTAACACAGGTAAGGCAGATAACATTTGAGTTAATGAGAATAGCAAAAGACAAAGGTATAGCAATATTTATTATTGGACATATCACAAAAGAGGGTTCTATAGCTGGTCCTAGAGTGTTAGAACACATGGTTGACACAGTGCTGTATTTTGAAGGAGATTCTTCACAGGAACTTAGAATACTAAGGGGCTTTAAAAACCGTTTTGGACCAACTAGTGAAATAGGTGTTTTTGAGATGAGAAGCGATGGTTTGGTCTCTGCTACTGATGTTGCTTCAAGATTTTTCAATCGAAACTCAGAGCAAGCAGGCTCAGCTTTAACTGTAATTATGGAAGGTTCTCGCCCAATAATACTAGAAGTTCAAGCACTTGTATCAGAGTCTCACACTAATAATTCAAAAAGACAGGCAACCGGATTTGACAACAATAGGTTAAATATGCTCTTAGCATTACTAGAGAGAAAGCTAGAAATTCCACTTTCTGGTTATGATGTATTTATTAACATAACTGGTGGAATAAAAATAACTGAAACATCTGCAGATTTAGCAGTATTAGCAGCAATAATAAGTAGTTTTAGGAATAGGGTAATATCAAAAGAGACAGTTTTTATAGGGGAAGTTTCTCTTGTTGGTGATGTAAGAGAAGTTTATGCGATGGATGCCAGACTTAAGGAGGCCAAAATGCAAAATATTACAAAAGTATTATTAGCAAAAAAACCACTTGAAAAAACTAGTATGAAAATTTTTCTAGTCGATGAAGTTACCAAACTAATTGAATGGTACTAATTTAAAACCACTTTTAACTATAAAAGATGTATAATTTCAAAAACATTTATACAAAGGGATAGAGATGATTGATGCTGAGTTTAGAAGTGAAGAGAGATTTTCAAAATTATCATTAGCGTATGAGGGAAAAGAAGAGAAAGAAATTGTTAATTCATGTGTAGAGAAAATAATTGCTGAGTATACTACTAAACCTGAAACTTATACATGTACTATTTCAAATAATAGAGAGGTATTAGTTATTGAATACCATGATGATTCAACTCGCGAGTCAGGTGATATATTTGAAAAAATTATAAAAAGTTTAAATATAAGAAAGTGTGATTAATTAATATTAATAAAACAACTGTTTATAAAAACGTATAAATTTTGATATACTAACAGAACTAAAATCAAGGAAGATACAATGGCTGAAGAAGAGAATAAAGAAGAAACAACAGGGGCAGATAAAAAACCGAAAAATATGCTAATGATAATTATCATAGCAGTCTTGGTTCTTATTATTATTGGTGGTGCTGTTGTTGCTGTCCTCTTAATGGGTGGAGAAGAAGCTCAAGTTCAACAAAAAAGTGCTCCTCAGATGCAAGAAAAAACTACTTCAGATAGATCAAGAAGAAGTTCGGACATAGAACCTTCAAAAAAACTTAGCGAAATTGGTATTTTATATCCACTTGATACATTTACTGTTAATTTAAAAAGTGATGCTGGTCGTCGTTATTTAAAAGCGACAATATCACTGGAATTAAATGGCAAAGAATTAAGTATGGAACTTGATAATAAATCTCCTGTTATTAGAGACAGAATTATTAGAATTTTAACATCAAAGACATTGGAAGAGATTTCGTCGAAAAAGGGTAAACAAAAAGTTTCAGAACAAATCATGGACACACTAAATTCTATGATTGTTGATGGAAATGTGGAAGGTATATACTTTACAGATTTTGTTATTCAGTAAATGATTGGTATAGACTTAATTAAAACCTCTCGTATGAATCGCTTAATAGAGCGATTTGGCGAAAAAGCACTTCTAAAATTTCTTTGCCCAGATGAAATCAATCTTGTTAAAAACTATAAAACTGCTTCTGGATTTTGGGCAGCTAAAGAGGCATGTTCAAAAGCTCTTGGAGTTGGAATAGGCTCAGAATGTGGTTTTCATGATATACAAATTGAAAAAACTGTAAAAGGTGCCCCTATTTTAAAGTTCTCAAAAAAAATCATTGACAACTTTAAAATAACAGATAGTAGTCTATCAATAACGCACGATGGTGAATATGCTATAGCTGTAGTAGCTATCGAATCATCCACCACCAACAAAATCTAATAACTCCAACTTATCTCCATCACATAATTTATATGAACTCCAATTTTCTTGTTTTACTATCTCCATATTAACTGCCGCTGCCATAACTTTATTAGTCAAATCAAGCTCTGTCAAAATAATTTCAAGGGTTAAGTCTTGAGCAAACTCTTTTATTTCGCCATTTATAATTATTTTCATTGTTATCTCTTTTTATTGTAATAATATCTTACTTTATTGAATATATAATATATAAATAGGTATAATCGTTCATAAAATATACATAAAGTGATAATAATGCTAAATTCTAAAGAATTGCTAGTTTACACTAGAGAGTTGTCTATTCTTTTCGTAGAAGATATTGAAGATTTAAGAGCAAATACATCTGAAATTTTAAAAAATTTTTTTAAAAGAGTTGATACTGCTGTCAATGGGGAAGATGCACTTAAAAAATATAAAGACTATCACAATGAAAACTCTACCTACTATGATATTATACTTTCTGATATTCAGATGCCTCGATTAAATGGCGTTGAATTAGTAGCAAACATTTACAATATAAATTCAAATCAAAAAGTTATAATTTTATCCGCATATGATGATTCTAAATACTTACTGCCTTTAATAAACTTAGGAATTGAACAGTTTATTAAAAAGCCAATAGATTATCAAAACTTACTTCAAGCACTGCTAAATGCATCTAAGAATGTAAAATTATCAAATAAAAAAGATAAGGATGAATTCTCAATTATAAAGCTAAATGATTCATTTACATTTAATAAAGAAAGTAATCTTATTTTAAATAACGGTACTGCGATTCCAATAACAAAATATGAAATAATTTTCTTACAAATACTTATCCAAAATATTGGAAAAATATATTCAAATGAAGATATAACAGCTCACTATTGTTCTCTCAATGAGTGCTTAGATACAACAAATATAAGAAAGCTTGTCTCTAAACTCAGAAAAAAACTGCCAGACAACTGCATAGAAAGTATTTATGGAATAGGATATAGATTAACACCTTATTTAGATATTTAACACAACTATTTAAAATTATCTTTTCTAATTAAAACCCTACATAAAAAATGCAAATTGTACGATATATACTTAGCTTTATGAATAAAAGGATTTATCATGTTAGTTTATATTGAATACGAGAAGTATGATGAAGAGTTAGATAATGAGAATGAGGAAACAGAAAATAGTTATGAATACGATTGCACTTACGAAGAAGAGTCTTATGATTATACTGATGATGAAGATAGCTATTATCTATAGTTAAAAAAGGATTTTTAACTATAAGCGATTTGTAATAAATCTAACTACTAAAAATACCAGCATACTAAAACCTATGATTACTGCTGCTAATGGTGCACTATAGCTGAGACCATAACTGTTGAATCTGTCAAAAATAAGAACAGGTGTTGTCATAGGGTGGTAAACCAAAATAACTATTGCACCAAACTCGCCAAGACCCCTGCTCCACATCATTAAAGCACCATTTATTATGTCTTTTTTTGCATTAGGTATCGTAACTCTAAAAAATACACTAATAGGAGAGGCCCCTAATGTTCTTGCTGTTTTTTCAAGTTTGACATCTACTTTTCTAAATCCGTCTTTTGCACTGTTTATTAAAAATGGAGCTGACAAAAACATCATAGCTATCATGATTCCGTACTCGGTTCCTATAAACTCAATGCCAAAAAATTTAAAAAATTCACCTATTTGTGTGTCTCCAAAAGTTGTAAGAAGTGCGATACCTGCAGCAGTGTGAGGTATCATAACCGGAATATCAATAAGTGATTCAACTGCGCTTTTGCCATAAAAATCATATCTGGCTATTACATAAGCGAGTGGCAAACCTGTAAAAAGTACAAAAACCATTGCCCACGCAGATACTTTCATAGTAAGAATTATTGAATCTATTGCTTCACCATCTTTTATGGTCTCAAGCAGCTTTTCACTTCCCACACCAATAAATATTTTAATGATAGGAATGCTTAGAAAAAACACTATAATCAGTGCTAAGACTATTAATGTTATGTTAAATAAATTGCTTTTGTTTATTGCTTTCACTGTACTTCCTTTTTTTATAATCAAACCCTCTGAATAATTAGCTATTAGACTCTGGATCAAGTCCAGAGTGACGGAGCTATCGTCATTCCAAGCTTGACTTGGAATCTAGTTTATGAATTAATCAGAGGTCTCAATCTATATAAAACTAATATCTTTTTTATCAAACCCTATTTGTATTGTCTTTGTTCTATCTGTATAACACCCTTCATAGTCTCTTTTTAAAATTTTTATAAAAAACTGATGTTGCTTAACTTTTACAAAAAGTTTGTAATGGTCAACTATCCCCATACATTCATCAACGACACCTTCAAAAACATAATCGGCTTGAATATCCCCATTTTTAGCTACTTTGATTACATTTGGATCTACAGAGTAAACCTTTGTAGAAGATTCATATCCAAGCATAATTGCCGGGAAAATATTTTTAAAACCTAAAAATTTTGCTACTTCTATGTTTGCAGGATGGTTCAAAACATCTTTTGCTGCTCCAACTTGCTTGATTTCACCATCCATAATAATTGCGATTTTATCAGCCAGGTAAGAAGCTTCTCTAAAGTTATGTGTTACATGTATGGTAATAACGTTATATCTTCTATGGATATCCTTTAAACTCTTCATAATCGCATTTCTAAAAGTTGGGTCAATTGCACTTAATGGCTCATCCAAAAGTAAAATTTTAGGTCTTGAAAATATAGCTCTAGCTATTGCTACACGTTGTTTTTCTCCACCACTTAAATCTTGAGTATCACGTTCAAGCAAAGTTTCTAATTTTAAAAATTCAACTATATCTTTAAACAGTTCATCTGCTTTTTCTATCTTTTTATATCTAGATGAGAACCTAATATTCTCTTGAACATTTAGATTTGGAAATAGTGCAAAGTCCTGATATACAAAACCGATATCTCTCTTTTCTGTTGCTACCAAAGAGATCTCTTTACCTTTATAAATTATATTTCCACTACATGTATTTAATCCGGCAATGGTCTCTAGTAACATTGTCTTTCCACTTCCACTTTGACCAAGAAGAACAAAATATTCATTATTTTTTATATCTAGGTTTATGTCTTTAAGTGAAAAATTACCTGTGCTACATGATAAGTTTTGTATTTTTAAATTATCCATTTTTTACTTTCCTATTATGGAAGCATCTCCGGTAATAATTGCTGGAGAGATTACTCCCTGACCATTTTTAATCATAATCTCTTGACCTTGCTCTGAGAGTACAAAGTTTACAAACTTGATTGCACCTTCTTTGTTTGCTGGTGACTTTTTATTTTGCGCAACTGTAATACCGTAAATCATCGCTCCACCTTTTTTAATGATGAACTGACCCGGTTTTTTTCCACTTATATCAAACGAGGCAGTTTCATAGAACTCTTTAAACTCATTATCTTTTAAAGAGACTTGCTTTGGCAGAGTAATATAATTCAGTCCATGCTGCTGGGCAACTGACTTGTATATGTAAAGATAATCATAAGCATTAGCTTCGATTAGTCCTAGTAAATCTGTCTCTTTTGGTCTAACTATAACTTTGTTTCTATCTTCTTCACCAACTTCGTATGAATCACCATATCCAAACAATTTATCAAAAAAACCTGGAGTTTTATAATACTTTTCTGCAAGCTTTGTTACTAAAATTGATCTATACCCACATGGGTCCATATTTGGATTTGAGTGTCCAACTTTAACACCCTCTCTTAAAAAGATTTCTGGCCAATTTTGTTCATTTATCTCATCTGCGTACTTTGCTTTTGAGGTATAAGCTATTGCCATCTCATTGGTTGCAAACTGTGCATTAAATTTTGCATGGTTTGGAATAAGCAAGTTATTTATTACATTGTAATCAGCACTAGCCATTACATCAGCAGCTTTACCGATTTCAGAGATTTTTCTAGCAGCTGCCTTACTTCCACTAGCTTCTCTTTGTACATCATACTGTGGATATTTGGCTTCAAATGCTTTTTCTATTTCTGCAAATGGAACAGCTAAACTACCAGCATGCAATACAGTTATTTTCTCTTTTGCGAACAAGCTAGATGCCAATAAAGCACTTAATACTGATGTTAGTAATATTTTTTTATTCATCTCATTTTCCTTAATTAAATAAATCTGTTTTATCTTTTGTATATAGGCAATTAAATTTAATTACCTTTACACTCTCTTGTTCTGAGATTGAAGCTGTTGACTCATTTGTCACAAGAATACAATTGCTTACATGTAAGACTGTAATCATCCCTGAGCCATATTTATTATCTTGAGTTACTCTGTATTCTCCATTTTTATAAAAGCCAAGTACAACATTTACTCGACCAGCTTTTGTTTTAAAACTTTTGATGTTTTTTGCAATATCTATGTCATGAAAAACGCTCAAAGAGCCTTGCATCTTGTTTAAAACAGGAAGTGAGAACAAGTGCATGTTTACCATTGCAGTTAGTGGGTTTCCAGGTAAACACATAACAAAAGTTTTTTGCATTTTTCCCATCATAATAGGACGACCAGGTTTTATATTTACACCATGAAAAGCTATGTTTAAACCGTTACTCTCAAAAGCTTCGGCCATAAAGTCTGCATCTCCCATTGAGATACCGCCTGTAGTGATGATGACGTCATAGCTTTCAAGACCCTTCACAAATGATATAGACTTCTCCAAAGAGTCAGGCACAACACCAGTGTAAGTTGCATCAAAACCTTTCTCTTTTAAAAGTGAAATGATCGCATAAGAGTTACAGTTGTATATCTCACTCTCACCTGCTCTCTCCCATGGCTCTTTTAACTCGTTTCCAGTAGATACAACAGCAATGTTTAGCTTTTTGTATAAACAGAGCATTGTGATACCTTGAGAGGCCAATATTGCGACCATAGCCGATGTAACAACTTCACCTTTGCTAAACAATGCATCTTCTAAAGCTTTTTCTTCACCTTTAAATCTTAAACATGAATTTTTCACAACATTTTGTTTAATTGTAACCTCATCATTTTTGTACTCTAAAACATCTTCTATTGGGATGATAGTATCTGCATCATCTGGTACTTTTGCACCTGTCATGATTTTATAACACTCATTTTCATTTAAACATTCAGCAGAGTCTTCACCAGCTAAAATTGTTTTTACAACTTTAAGTCTTTTACCTGCATCTGTTGCTTTTATGGCAAAACCATCCATGGCAGAGTTATTAAAAGATGGTAGATTCTTTATACAGGAAATATCTTGTGCCAAAACTCTTCCAAGAGAGTCTTGTATATGAACTATTTCCTCTATACCGGTAATCTCTGCTATTTCTAGTGACAAAGAAACAGCATCTTTAAAATCTAAATACTTATACATGTAAAGCCTTTATTTGTCTGTAAGATTTACCTATTTTTGAAGCTACATGTAGAATCTCTTCGCTGTTTAAATTTTTGCAAAAAGACAAAGATAGAGCTTGTCTGCTTTGTAATTCCGTATAACCCATTGCTTGAATAATTCTAGAAGGACGAGAGAGACCTAAAGAGCACCCTTCCCCATTTGTTACAAATATACTTGAGAGACTTAAGTTTCTGATTACTTCTCTCGCTTTAATCCCTTTAAGTCCAAAATGAACAACATTATTTAGTGTTAAGTCTGAATCGACAAAGAAGATAATGTCACCTTTTAAACTCTCTTTTAAAACATTGATAAACTCTTCTTTACATGTAACTGCTTCCTTGCCTTTGTTTATGGCATCTGCGATAAGCTTTAGTCCTACAGTATCAATACTCGCTAAATTTTGTTCTTTAAATAGATTGTTGTGAAGCAATATTGAGTGAGTGAAATAACCACTAAGTTTGTATACATCAAAATAAGCCACGTCACAATGAGTAGCATCTAGTGTTGCTGATATATTAGAGATAACAGTTCCACTAAAAACTTCTTTGATCTTTTGTAAATCAACCTTTACAAAAGTATCGATTATGTATGGTGAGACAAACAGATACTCCTCTTTTATGGAGCTAATCGCCTTGTAGTCAATTGTTCCATCAGGCATAAGGTTTATATACGTAACACTAAAACCTAATGACTCATAAAGCTGGGCTGCTTGAACGACTGCTTCGCTCTCACCAAGGTTTACGGCAATGTCTGACTTTAATTCCAGCATTAAACCTAAAAAACCTTCTTTTGAAAAAGAGAAACTGTGTAAAGATGAAAAGTTAAATCTTGATGTTAAATCTTTACTCATCTCTTCAAATTCTACATTAGTACTCAAAGGTTCAATACTCAGCGTTTTTGATACTGACAAATCATTTGCCTCAGGATAATTCAAACAGTTTAATTTATACATCTTGACTCCCCTTTGTACAATTAATAATCTCTCCATCTGCCATAAAAATCTCTTCAAATCTTTTAGTTGAAAAATCTCTAACTTCTTTTTCTAAGAGTTTATACTTGAGTATAAGTTCTTTTGCTTTGGGTGTTAGTGCTGTTCCGCCGGAATCTCTTCCTTTTTTAACCACCACTAAATCATCTTCAATATACTCTTGAAGTATCTTTATGTGAGACCAAGCTTTTTTATAGTTCATCCCAACTCTCTTGGAAGCTTCTGAGATAGAACCTGTTTCATCGATTAGTTCTAAGATTTGAGTTTTACCACCACCAAAGACTAGATGCTCATTGTCATCTTCTATCCAGGTCTTAACTTTTACTACCATGATGAATCCTTGTTCTAAAACATCCAAGTTGACAATATATAACTTCAATGTCACTTTTTTTAGTAGTAGAACCAACTCTATTCAAAGAAAATTCTTTAGCTACCTCCCAGGCAGCACTACACTCTAGTTTTTTTTCACTGTTAGCTTTTGAAGATAGTTTTTCATATATATCATCTATTGCATCGCCAAAATCTTTACTGCCAAAAACGCCAAGTTCGCAGTTGTCAATTCTGATACCATGTTTTTTAGTAATCTCAGCTATCTCTTTTGGTTCTACATGTAGCTCTCTAGCCAATTTAAAAGCATCTAAACAATTAATCTTTCCATCATCATTTAGATATTGCTTTAAAATTTGCTCTATGTTATCCATGAACTCTTCCACTATGTGTATATATGTTCATTTTTCTTCCTCTAGCAAAGCCTATAAGGGTTATTCCGTGTTTATTGGCTGTTTGTACTCCAAGGTATGTCGGAGCAGTTCTAGATACCACTATGGGAATTCTATGCATAACTGCTTTTACAACCATTTCAGAACTTAGTCTTCCACTAACAAATAAAACTGATTTTGTTGTGTCAAGTCCATCTATTTTGCATTTACCAACAACTTTATCTATTGCGTTGTGTCTACCTATGTCTTCGGCAGTAACAGTACTTTTATCTTCTAAAAACAGCGTTGCTTTATGAACACAACCTGTCAGTGTATACAGTTCGCTATCAGCGTAGAATTTTTTAACTTCATCGCTAATAGTCTCTGGGCTAATCACAAAACTAGTTTGATTAAATGGAATTTCCAGACTTCCGGCAACATTACCGGTAATTCCTCCACCACAACCGCTTACTAGTGTTTTTTCTTTATATAGGTTTTGTAGTGAGTCTGTATCAACTGCTGCTTTGATATCTACTCTTAAACCATCTTCACTTACTTCTATAGACTCCACATCACTTACGTGAGTGATTACATTTTCACTCATCAAAAAGCCAATTGCATGTGCCTTTTGATCTTTAGGTATACACATCATAGATATGATTTTTTCACCATTTAGGTAAACATTTAGTCTTGCTTCTTCAATAGTTACATCTTCTACTTCTGTTATCTCATCACCGTTTACTCTGTCAATGATGATAGTTTTTAAATATTTACTATTTGGCATTTTATCCCCTCTTAACTATGCAAATTTTGCATATTTTAAATTATTAATATGCTAGTTTTGCATATTTAAAGTCTTTAAAAAGAACACTCCACCAAAATGGAGGAATGAACTAATTAATATCTTAAACTTCGCCTTTTTCTTTTAGCTCTCTATAATAAGAACTATGAAGAACTTCAACTTCTTCTTCTTCTTTATAACCGTTTATCATACTGTGGATAGCACCTTTAATCGCAAATACTGCCATGTAGATATGTACAAAGAAAAGAGCTAAAATAGCTAATCCTAAAACATTATGAACAATAGCACTTGCTCTTAAAAAGTCAATTTGAGAGATATGGTATGTATTTAGTATTTCAAATCTAAAGTCTTGAAAATACATAGCCACACCCGTAACTATCATTAAAAAGCCACCAAGAGTAGCTAACCAATACCAAGTTTTCTGCCCAGCATTAAATCTACCTGCAGGAACCGGCTTTTTATCTTTATTTAAATAACCGCCTACTATCATTAGCCACTTAATGTCATCCCAATGAAGGAACATCCATCTCAGCCACATAAAAAACATAGGTACAATACTTACTATAAAAAGAAGTGTTGAGATTGCATGAATCTCTTTATTTACTCTTACAAATTCTCCACCACCAAAAGTACTACCAAACATCATAATTAGACCCGTAGGAATAAGTAAGATGAACGATATACCTGCGATAGTATGAATAACTCTATGAAACAGAGTAAATACATAAATTTTCTTTCTATCATGAGAGAAAATCATTGGACCAATTACCAGATAATGTACAACGAATACAGCTGGCACTCCAAATAAAACACCCAAAAACAGTGGTTTAAAATATGTACTTTGTAATATAGTAAAATATTGTCCTAAATGTAATGAACCCTTCTTATCGTAACCAAGGATATTATCAATCAGATTATCGCTCCATACAACACTCTCACTATACCCGAAGGCTAGTGAAGAGAGTGCGATAAGAGCGATTATGATATATTTACTTTTCATAATAATGTCCTATATTTTAGAACCATATGCTGTTGACCATCCATAAGGTTGTGTTTTAGCGCCATGGCCAACTGATAATACTCTCTCTCTATAAATAGCAGAGATTGCTTCTGAATCACCAACAAGTAATGCTTTAGTAGCACACATAGAAGCACAAACAGGTACTTTACCTTCTGCGATTCTATTTTGACCGTACATTTCTCTCTCTTTGTGTGAGTTAGTCTCTTGGGGACCACCAGCACACATAGTACATTTGTCCATTACGCCTTTAACTCCAAAAGCCCCATCCTGTGGGAATTGAGGAGCGCCAAAAGGACAAGCGTATAGACAGTAAGCACAGCCAATACATTTTTCTTTGTCGTGTAAAACGATACCGTCCTCTCTGATATAGAAACAATCAGTAGGACAAACTTGCTCACAAGGAGCATCTGTACAGTGCATACAAGCAATAGATAAAGAGTATTCTAACCCAGCAATACCTTCATTCATGGCAATTACTTTTCTTCTGTTAATGCCCGCTGGTAACTCGTGCGCTTGGGCACAAGCTACAGAACAACCATCACAAGAAATACATCTGTGCTCATCACAAAAAAACTTTAATCTTGAACTTTCACTCATAACCAACTCCTTACGCGTATTCTATGCGGCATAATCCGCCTTTAGTTTCAGGGATTTGAGTAACAATGTCATAACCGTAATTAGTAACAGTATTAGCACTCTCGCCCACAGCATAAGGTTTTGTACCTTTTGGATATTTATGAGATAAATCCTCACCTTGGAAATGACCAGCAAAATGGAACGGCATAAAGATTCTGTCTTCAGTAACTGCATGTGAGTACTTAGCCTTAACTTTAATTTTCGTACCTTCTGGTGAATGAATCCACATCATTGAACCATCTCTAATTCCATACTTACCTGCTAAATCAGGGTTAATACTACAAAACATCTCTGGAGACAAGGCAGCTAAATACTTAGAAGCTCTATTTTCCATACCTGCACCGTTCATATTTACAAGTCTTCCCGTAACTAAGTTAATTGGGAACTCTTTTGACCAGTCTTTCTCCGTCTGCTTCGAAATATATTTAGTATCAACTCTAAAGTGATCTGTTTTATCCGCAAAAGAAGGATATGCCTTTGCTAAATCTTGTCTTGGAGAGTGTAAAGGCTCTCTGTGTATTGGAATTTCGTCTGCAAATCCCCATACTTTAGTTCTAGCTCTTGCATTTCCAAAAGGAGCTATACCTTTTTGCATACATTTTTGGGCAATAATATTAGAAGTATCAACTTTCCAGTTTTTACCAATTTTACTTTTTTCATCAGCTGTTAGAGTAATTCCAAGAACTTTTTCTATATTCTCAGCTGTTATCTCAGGGTAACCGTCTTTATTTGCAGAGTCTTTTGGAGCACTTCCTGCAGCTGCAAGTAAATCTTGACCATCATGTTCTAAGCCAAATCTATTTCTAAATCCCATACCACCATCTACAACACTTCTGTTTATGTTATATAATAATGGACTTCCACCATGTGTCTCAGTCCATGCTGGCCAAGGTAAACCATAATATTCACCCTTCATTTTGCCATATCCACGTCCAGAGATTTGATCAAACATATGCCAGTTTTCAGTTTGCCTTTTGATTCTCGCAGCCGTCCAACCAGTCAAACCAATGGTTTTAATGATTCTTGCAATTTCATCAGTAGCATCTTCAGGCCATGTAAAATCTTTTTTATTCTCTTTAATCTTCATACCGGCTGTATACTCGTCATAAAAACCGAGTCTTTTTGCCAGTTCAAACATAATGTCATGGTCAGTTTTTGACTCATACATAGGTTCTACAACTTTTGATCTCCACTGAACTGATCTATTAGTTGCAGTTACAGTTCCAGATGTTTCAAACTGAGTTGCAGCTGGTAAAATAAACACATTATCCTGCTTGTCAGTTAAAATTGCTGCTTCATTAACAAAAGGGTCACAAAGAACAATCATGTCTAAGTTGTCTAATCCTTCTTTTACTTTAGCTTGTTGAGCAATTGATGTAATACCATTACCCATTACAAAAAGATTTTTAAGATTAGTACCGGCATTATGTATCTTATCGTTGCCATCTTTACCATCTAGCACACCAGCCCACCAACGAGCAAGAGTAAATCCTTTTTTACCCATCCATTCTTTAGACTTAAATCTTCCAGTTAACCAATCGTAGTCAACACCCCAGGATTTTGCAAAGTACTTCCATGAACCTTCAGCTAGGCCATAGTACCCTGGTAACGTGTCAGATAAACATGCCATATCTGTAGCACCTTGAACATTGTCGTGACCTCTAAGAATATTAGTTCCACCACCTTCAACACCCATGTTTCCAAGAGCTAGTTGTAAAATAGGAGCAAGTCTAGTATTAGAACTTCCGTTTGAATGCTGAGTTAAACCCATAGCCCAAATCAATGTACCAGGATTAGATCTAGCATATAATGTTGTAACTTGAATAAGTTGAGCAGCAGGCACACCTGTTACATCTTCAACTTTTTTCGGATTCCACTTTTTAGCTTCTTCCATAATGTCTTGCATACCATAAACTCTGTCTTTGATAAACTTTTCATCATGCCAGCCATTTTTGAAGATTAGATGCAGCATTCCATACATAAATGGGATATCTGTACCAGGTCTTATACGGCAATAATGGTCTGCTTTTGCAGCAGTTTTAGTAAATACTGGATCTATTACAATAATTTTTGCGTTGTTTCTTTCCTTGGCCTTTAAAAAATGTTGAAATCCAACTGGGTGATTTACCGCAGGATTCGCTCCAAAAATTATAATTGCCTTTGAATTTTGTATATCTCCAAGTGAATTGGTCATAGCGCCATAACCCCATGTATTCGCCACACCGGCGACTGTTGCACTATGTCAAATTCTAGCTTGGTGATCTATATTATTCGTTCCATACATTGCGGCAAATTTTCTAAAATAATATGCCTGTTCAGTACTCATTTTTGCAGATCCTAAAAACATTGCTGAGTCTGGTCCTGCTGTTTTATGAGAATCTCTTAATTTAGTTGCGATTCTGTCTAGTGCATCGTCCCAACTTAATCTTTTCCATATTCCAGCTTCTTTTACCATTGGATGCTTAAGTCTAATCTCAGACCTAACCATATCAATCATATCAGCGCCTTTACAGCAATGTCCACCTAAAGAAATAGGATGGTCTTGCGCGACCTCTTGTCTTACCCAAACGCCGTTTTGTACTTCTGCGATAATACCACATCCAACCGAACATGCAGTACAGATAGTTTTAACATTTTTAGAGCCAGGAAAAGGATTTTTTACTTCCTCTTGTGTAGCAGCTCTTGTTACACCATCATTAGCAAATGCACTAGTAACACCAGTAGCCGTAGCGACAGCTGCCATTTTCATAAATGACCTTCTACCGATTTGAGCTTTAAGTGTTTCATATGTGTCAACTAACATACTCTCTCCTTATTTGCTATAAAGCTTGTTTATAAAAATCTTCCCAAGCTTTTGTTTTTTTGTAAAGAATCTCTTTTTTAGTAGATGTCCCTACAACAACTCCGTTTGAATCAGCTTCTAAAGCCTCTCCTTTATTAGCAGCTAACGCCGTGGCACTGACAGCAGCAGTTCCAACAACTAATGCACTTTTTTTGAGGAAGTTTCTTCTACTTTCTTGCATCGTTGTCTCCTTTTTGTTTGTGATTAGCCCCATAAATTAATTATGAGACTTAAATAAACCAACTTAATTGACTTACTTAAGTCTCACATGTAGGATGACTAAATGTCATCCTCAACATCACGAATCACATCTATAGAACAAGCACTTTGTTCTTGTTTTGGCCCTTTTTGTCTTAAAAGTCTATTTCTCTCTCTTCTTGCAATTTCTTCCTCAGGAAGAGAATCATCCTTAACTTTAGGCTTAGCTTTACTCTTTACATGTAGAGGCGTTTGCACTTCCAAATAAACTCTCTCAAACTCTATAAATGACTTAAGCAGAACAACTATATTTTTAAAGATATCTGCATTTTCATGCTCATAAAGTTCTTTGGAAAACTTGTCAACAAACTCATTTAATATTTGTTCAAAAATACAATGTGCCGTACTTTTATATTGCTCTTCTCCATTAGCTATCAGTTCACAAAGCTCACTCATTACTGAAAAGATAAAACCGATATGATCTTCATAGTCAGAATAAGCTTTTTCGTCTCTTCTGATTTTTGTTTTAGCTAGAAAATTTTGCATCTCAACTCTTTTCTTCCCACTCTCTATATCTTCATCGTAGTATGAGGCAGTAGTTCTTACCGTTTGACTCTCAGGAGAGTGGAAGATTGCATCAAACTCTTTCATAAATGCAATATTAGATTCAGATTTAACAACGGCTCTTATATTTTCAAAGGCTAAAGCCGAGCTTTTATCTAATGGGCTTTCTCTCAAAATATCTATAAAATTAATCAGCTCAAAATATCTTTTATTGTCAATTGTAAAAACAAAAAATCTTGAAAACATCGCATAGTATAAAGCTCTCGCTTTGTTCATTTTTTCTTCATTCATTACATATCTCCTGGTGATTTGTATAGATTTTTATTTTCCATGTAACTACTCATCATTATCTTAGGTTTACAGCTTTCACAGCAATAGAGAGTTTTCTCTTTCACTGGATCTTTAGCAAAGATAGGAGACATAATGGAAGCAATTTTTTCTATAGCTTTTGTTGTGGCAAACTCTTTACCACACTCAACACATGCAAACAGCGTGTCTTTTGCCAACACTTGTTCTTTAAACCAAGTAGGATTTAGTTTTATTACATCCTTTTCAATAGTTAAACAATCTTTTTCCGGGCATGAGAGTTCACAAAAGCCACATGCAGTACAGATACTTGGATTTATTCTTAGTGAATTGTCATCTACATTTGCCACTAGTGCATCTACGTTACATGCACCTACACAAGCTAAACACAAAGTACAGTTGGCTTCATTTACATTTACTTTTGCATAGTGAATGTGCTCACCTGTTTTAACCTCACCTAAGTCATCTTCACCTACAATGTTTTTAAGTCTTGTTGCGAAAATTTCTCTTTTATTTATATTAAGTTCATTTATTGAATGTTTTGAACCTTCGACTAAACTCACTCTCTGCAAGGCATCTATAAGTTCATCTTTATTCATTGCTACAATAATCGCATCGAGATTGTGTCTCTTTTGATATATGTCATTTAAAATTCTAATCGCATCTTTAGTCCCCTTTGAGAGGAAATCAGAGTAAAAGATTACTTGTGAACCTGACTCTTGTGTAATAGTTAGTAGTGTCCCTTCATGTAAGAACTTTTCACCCTCTATAGCAAAAGGTAAAACATTTTCTTTTAGCTCTACATGTAGCTCTTTAATGTTCATTTTTTGAGGAATAACTAAAGGGATATGCCCTCTAAAATATCTTGAGATGTCATAAATACTTTCTCTATTTAAAGAAGCATAATCAAGTGCTCCAGATGGACATACAGATATACATCCGCCACAACCGTGACAATCTATTTGTGAGAATAAAAGATGTTTTACATTATCATCTCTTTGTATTGCGACTGTTGGACATACCTCTGCACACTTGCCACATGTAACTTCTCTTCTTCCATGATACTGACAAATATTTTGATTGTAAACAATAGCTTTTTTATACTCATAATTACTTATATTTGTACGCAAAGTTGCAAGAACATCATCGAGTGAACTCTCTAGTGGATCAAAAGTTCCACTTTGTTTAGTTGCAATTTCTTCTTGGTCATACCATACTATTTGAGAAACGTGAAGAGTTGCATCTTTGAAGTTATCATTTGCAATTACCGTTAAATTTCCAATATGTCCAGATATAGATTTTACAACATCAGGTGTTACATGTAAGAGATTAAACTCATTAGGAATCATAGATTTTAAAAACTCTTCTTTTTGTTCTTTAGTAGATACAAGTAAAACATCTGTTGATATTTTTTGAGTATATTTTATGTCCTGAGCCATATCAAATCTGATAGCATTTATCTCATATAATTTTTCTACATTCTTAATCTTGTTTGCAATGGTGTCTTTTGAATTGCTAATATAAAAATCAATTTCATCTGCAATTATCTCGCCATAAACATTTTTTGAATTTGATACTATAAAGTTGTTATTTGAAGCAGTTGAAAGTGTGGAGGTTACAAGTATATTTTCAGGGAGTGGAAAGTCAAGCCCTCTATCGCTAAAATAGACAAATTCTTGCATACACACCCCTTTTAGGTAAAAAATATATTACCATTTTATCTACATAAAACTTACTTGATCCTTAAAACGTAAATTATTTTTTACCAATTTCTCAAAGTATATTTTCATATATTTTGATTTATGTTATAATCAGTAAAAAAAGAGTTTGAGTGTTTAAATATATAATTCCTACGTTGCTTGCCTTTGTACTAATTTTCATAAACATTAGAGATGATGAGTTTGATGGAAATTCTTTAAAGCTCGGCTTATCGGTGCCAAGAAGTGGAATTATGCATGCTGTAGGTGATGCTGTATACAGTGGCGCCAATGCATACTTTTTACATGCCAACCAAAACAATACGCTAAAAAATATCAAAATTGATCTTATTGTTTATGATGATAAATATGAACCAGACCTAGCCATGGAGAATATTAAAAAACTTATTGATAAAAATATTTTTGCCTTTTTTGGTTTAGTTGGAACTCCTACAGTAAAAAATATATTACCTATTCTTAGGAATGCAGAAATACCTTTAATAGCTCCATTTACAGGAGCTTCTTTTTTAAGAAATAATGAAGGCATCGATGTTGTTAATTTCAGAAGTTCTTATAAAGAAGAGATTGATTATATAGTTGAGTATTTACGAAATAAAAGAGATATATCAAGATTCGCTGTTTTTTACCAAAATGATGATTATGGGGAAGAAGGCTTTGTCTCTCTTCTTTACTCACTAAATGAGAGAGGCTTGACTTTAGCAGGAGAAGGGACATATAAAAGAAATACTCTTTCTATAAGACATGCTTTTTATGAAATAAAAAGTTCAAAACCAGAAGCAGTTTTTATGATTGGAGCATATAAAGCAAATGCTCTATTTATTAAAACAGCGAAAAAAGATCCTGTTTTTAAAAATACACTTTTTTGTAATATCTCTTTTGGAGATGCAGATGAGATGATAAGAGAGTTAGATTACAATACAAAAAATTTACTTTTTTCTCAAGTTGTCCCAAGCTATAAAGATAGTGTTAAACCTGTAATTTTAGAGTACAAAGATGCAATGAAAAGGTATTTTCCAAATCAGCCATTGGGTTTTATATCTTTAGAAGCATTCTTAGCAGCTAAATCAGTTGTTCAAGCACTAAAGAACATAGATGGATCTATTACAAGGGAGAAATTTATAAAAAAAATCAAAAGTCTTCCAAAAAATATTTTAGATGGTGTTGATATAGATTATAAAAACACTCAACTCCACAATAAAGTCTATTTGTTTAAATATAAAAATTCTAAATTCATAGAAGTTCACAATGAAAATTAAAAATATATTCTCATTCATTGATAAAATATCTTTTACATACAAGACATCTATATTACTTTTTATAATTATAGGAGGGATGATACTGATAATAATATTGTCTCAAATATCTATCTACACTGTAAAACACGACTTTGATATTTTATTTGAAAAGAGAACTAAACCAATTATTAAATTAGAAGCTATAAAAGATGCATATGTGGTTAATATACATGACACACTACATGATGTTTATCATAAAAACATAACTTTAGAGCAATCCTATGATGTTTTAAATTTAGGCAAACAGCTTATTGAAAAAAACTGGAATAAATATTTGGAAATTACTTTTTCCAAAGAGTATGAAACGTCTTTGGTGACAAAAATAATCAAAAAGTTTTTTATTATAGGCATCCCAGATAAAAATAAAATATTACAAAATAGTATTATTTCAAATATTAATGACAAAAACAAGAACATAGAAGTGATTGTTAATGAGATAATTTCAGAGTTATCAAATAAAAATTATGATGCTGCATCATCTCTAATAGAACATGTTAATATTGAAATAAATACAATCTCCATATATATTACAAATTTGACTAATTACGATTTAAAGATGGCTATAAGCGAGAGAAAAGACACACAAAATGTATTTAATACCCTATCTATGATTTTAAATATTTCTATCGTATGGGTATTTTTATTTTCAATAATACTTTCAATAGTGATAATCATACATTTTAAAAGACTTCATTTTGGTTTAGAAGAAGCTGTAAATGAAAAAACAAAAGAGCTTCAAGCTTTAAATGATTCACTAGAAAAAAGAATCCAAAATGAAGTAGCAGGCTCACGAAAAAAAGATTTGATAATGTTTCAACAGTCAAGACTTGCTAGCTTAGGTGAGATGATTGCAAACATAGCTCATCAATGGAGACAACCTTTAGGTTCACTTATGATGATAGTTCAAGGGATTCAAACTAAAATGGAGCTAGGAAAGTTGACTCCAGAAATTGTTGAAGAAAAAGTAAACGATGCTATTTTACTAGCGAACAATATGTCTAATACTCTTGAGGATTTTAAAAGTTTTTTCAAGCCCAATAGAGATGAGGAAGAGTTCTCTTTAAAAGATTGTATTAAAAACTCATTTGAGCTCTCAAAATATGTTTTAGATAAAGAGAAGATAGAATTTCACTTAAAGATACTCCACGATGTAAAAATACATGGCTTTTACAATGAGCTCTCACATGTATTTTTAAATATTATCACAAACTCTAAAGATGCTCTTATATCAAAAGAGCATAAAAGACTTATAGAGATAACAGTTAAAAAATCAAAAAATAAGATAAGAATAAATATAGTAGATAATGGTGGCGGAATAAATGCAAAGGTTCTTCCACATATTTTTGAGCCATACTACACTACTAAATACAAAAGTGCGGGGACAGGAATAGGTCTTTACATGTCAAAGCAAATCATAGAAAAACATATGCTAGGAACAATTGATTGTAAGAATGTTTATTATAAAATAGCAAATCAAAATTTTGAGAACTGTACTCTCTTTACAATTACAATTCCTGCTAATAAAGGCGATAAAAATAATGACTAGAAATTTAAATATACTAAATGAATTTAATGTACTCTATCTAGAAGATGATGACTCTTTACTAAAACAAACAAGAGACATGTTAAGTGACTTTTTAAAAAATGTATATGCTGTAAAAACTTCAGCGGAAGCAAAGCAGGTGATTAAGCAGAAAAAAGTCGATGTTATAATCTCAGATATCCTACTTGAAAATGAAAATGGAATAGATTTTTTAAGAGAGTTAAAAGAAGAAGATATAAATATACCGGCAATTTTAACAACTGCCCATACAGATACAAAATATTTGCTCGATGCAATAAAACTAAAAGTAGAAAATTACATCGTTAAACCAATAAACTTAAAAGAGTTACTAAATACTCTTCACGACATACTTTTGCCTCTAATACAAGAAATAGAAATACAAAAAAACTCAAACATAATCAGAACTATATCTGCAATAACTGATTCTAAACAAGTTGAAGTTGTTAAATTTTTATTTGATAACTTAAATGAAAATAATGAACTTATCGCTTCATACAGCGACATAATGCAACAGATCTCCATATCTAAACCAACTCTTATAAAACTTTTTAAAGAACTCTCAGAGAAAAAGATTTTAGTAAAAGTTGCACATAAAACTTATAGATTTAATGATAAATCATTAGAATTAATTTAGGTAAAAGTATAATTAATTGTTATCTTTTTACAAAATATCTAACCGATGGTGTACTTGTGTCTACATGTAGGACTTGAAATCCGTGATTTTGAACATCCATTGGTATATTATTTATACTTTGAGGACAATCGCTGATAATTTCAAGTATATCATCATCATCAAGACTTCTTAGTGCTTCTAATGTTTTTATGGCAGGATATGGACATGGTTCACCATGCATATCCAAACGATGAGTTGGTGTAGGAGCTTTAGTATTATTTTTCATTGTTTGCATTTCCTTTTAATTTTTTAAGATAATTTTTTTCTAGTTTTAACACTAGTAAAAACAATAAAGCAAGTAGAGCATAGTTCATAAGAAGTCCACCATAATTACCAAATGACTCAAGTAGATTTATTTTTGGCCAAGATGTTGCAAGTGGCCCAGAGATATCATCCCATACAAAAGCAAGCAGAGTCGCCCCTATAACATTCCCAACTCCAACTATCCAAAAATGAATTTGACCTTCTACTGCTCTATACATCCAGCCACACTCACAAGCACCAGCTACAACAATACCAAAGCCAAATAAAGCTCCACCAATAATAGCATTTGGTCCAGCCCACATAATTTTTGGCGGAACTCCTATCATGATGTAACTAAAAATACCGATGCTAGAAACTAACATTCCAAGAACAATAGCTCTTGCCATTTGGCTTCTACCAGTTGTAAAAATATCTCTAAATGCTGATGTAAAACAAACTTGTGCTTTGGCAATTATAAGTCCAAACGCACCTCCAAAAAGCATAGCAAGACCAAGTTTTTCATGTCCAACAAAGATAAGATATATTGCCCAAACCATCATGCCTAAAAATACAAAAGTTCCAATAGTAAAAAATTGTTTTACTTTGTCTGCATCGCTACCCTCATTTGATTGAATAGGAATACTGCAAGATAATTTTTGTAATTTAACTTTTGATTGGAAAAATGGAAGTTGTGTTACCTTTACTCCCAAGTATACGCCAGCGATCATAGCAAAAGTGAAAAACCAAGCGTGAGCCGTAAACTGAGGTATACCTGTAAATAAACTAGCCAAGTTACAGCCCATACCAAGTCTTGCTCCAAATCCTGCGATGATTCCGCCTATAAGTGCTTGATAAATTCTTATTTTACTAGCTGGCATTCTCCATTTTACATTGTTACCCCAAAAGGCCGCTGCGATAACTCCTGCAAACATACCAATAATCATAACACCATCCACACGAGTAAAAATATTACCCTCCATATGCATGATTTTAAAATAGCCCCAATCACTAATATCAACACCGACAAATTCTAAGGCGTGACCACCCCACCTTGTAAACTCGCCTGTTACAGCCCAATATGTTCCCGTAATTCCAAAGTAGTAAACAGATAAAACCCCAAGTGCAATAACTGCTGGGACCGGTTGCCAAAAAGAAACTAGATATTTCTTCAACTCTTCTATAAAGTTCATTTTCTCTCCAATAAGTAAATTTTTTGTAAAAAACTCTAAGGTGACAAGAATGAAATTAAAAAAGAAAGAAAAATCAAATGTCTATTTGTACCACAAATCTAAAGATAATTGTATTGAAAGAATTCTTAAGTTTTTATAAAAAGGTAAAAAATATTTTACTATATTAATATTGCTTTAATTTTATAACTAGTAAAATACAAAAGCATTAACCTATGGACTAGGTGTACATAAATGTAATAAACTCTTTTTACTACACTTCTTACATTTACTCCATAAAATACTTTTTTTAAGGCTAAACATGAATAACGAATCTAAATTAACTAAATTCGTTCAAGCAGCTGGTTGAGCAGCGAAGATGGGTCCGGGAGATCTAAAACATACAATTCGCTCACTTATTCCAGATAATGAAAATGTGCTTGTAGGATTTGAAAATAGCGAGGACGCTTCTGTTTTTAAGATAAATGAAAATGAAGCATTAGTCCAAACTGTTGATTTTATTACACCTGTTGTTGATGACCCTTTCGTGTATGGGAAAATTGCAGCAGCAAACTCTTTATCAGATATATTTGCAATGGGAGCAGAGGTAAAAACGGCTCTAAACATTGTAGGCTTTGATAAAACTAACCATGGCTATGAAGTTCTTAGCGAAATACTTAGAGGCGGAAATGAAAAGATAAAAGAGTGTGGTGGTGTTTTAATCGGCGGTCATACTATTGAGTCACCTGAAATGTACTATGGACTTAGTGTTACGGGGATGATACACCCTAGTAAAATTCTAAGAAACAATACTCCTAAAATAGGACACGTTTTAGTATTAACTAAACCTATTGGTATGGGTATCTTAACAACTGCGATAAAGAGAGACTTGCTTAAAATTGAGACTACTCTTGAGGCAGTGAAGGTTATGGAAACTCTCAGCTACTTGCCATCAAAACTTCTTAGTGAGTATGATGTGAGTGCTTGTACAGATATCACTGGTTTTGGTCTGCTCGGTCATGCTTTTGAGTCTACAAATGATGCTGTGAGCCTTAGTATAGATGCTAAAAGTGTCCCTGTTATGGCAGATGCATTTGATTTAGCAGATAGAGATGTAGTTCCGGGTGGAACAAAGAGAAATATGAAGTATTTAGAAGATAAGGTTACATTTGTGGGAGATGCTATAAAGTATAAACTAATGTTTTGTGATGCACAAACATCAGGAGGACTTTTAATATCTATGAATGAAAAAGATGCTTTAGAGTATGTAAAAAGAGTTGAAGATTTGACTTATGGTTACGCGTGCATAATTGGTTCTATAATCCCAAGGGGAGATAGACCGATAATCGTGTACTAAGTTTGGTGAGAAGGCGAAGGAATCGAACCCCCCGAGGCGTTTACACAAAAACCTCCAATCAGGTTTGAAACCTGTGGTGCCCACCAGGGTCACATGCCCCCCAAATCTTGTACAACTGAAGTTTACTATATATAATATAAAAACTATCTAAAAAAGGGTAAAAATGTTTTTACTAAAATCTATTCCGAAAGTAGACAAGTTCATAGAAAATGATAAATTTAATGATTTAGCCTTGTCTCTTGTAGTTAGTATTACTCAAGAAGTTCTTCAAGACTTAAGAGAAAATATTTTAAAAAACAAGGTAGAGTCTTTCACTGAAGATGAGTTAGTTCAAACAGTTTTACAAAAGTATGATGAGCTTACTAAACCATCTTTGCAAAAGTTAATCAATGCAACAGGAGTAATAGTACATACAAACTTAGGACGAAGCCTAATAGATGCAAAAACATTTGACAAAGTAAAAGAGATAGTTACCAGTTACAACAATTTAGAATACGATTTAGTTAAAGGAAAAAGGGGGGAGAGATACTCCCATATCTCAGACGTAATATGCAGACTTCTTGGCTGTGAAGATGTTCTCATAGTTAACAACAATGCAAGTGCCGTATTTTTAATCCTCAATACCTTTGTAAAGAAAAAAGAGGTTATAGTCAGTCGTGGCGAACTTGTAGAGATAGGTGGAAGTTTTAGAATACCTGATGTCATGAAACATAGTGGGGCAAAACTTGTTGAAGTCGGAGCTACAAACAAAACACATCTATATGACTATGAAGATGCCATAACTGAGAATACATCAATGCTTATGAAAGTACATAAATCTAACTACTCTATAGAAGGGTTTAGCTCTGAGGTGGGATTTAAAGAGTTGGTTAAGCTTGCAAAAGAGAAAAATCTTATAGACTATTACGACATGGGAAGCGGTCATCTAGTTGATCTTCCTTATGGACTAGATCAATATGAACCCTCAGTACTGAAGTGTATGCAAGAAAATCCATCACTTCTTAGTTTCTCAGGTGATAAGCTTTTAGGAAGTGTACAAGCAGGAATTATAGTAGGGAAAAAAGAGCACATAGCTAAACTCAAAAAGAATCAACTTCTTAGAATGCTAAGAGTAGATAAACTTACCCTTGCACTGTTAGAAGAGAATATAACGTCAGTTTTACTTAACAAAATAGATGATATTCCTACCCTTAAGATGTTGTTTACTTCTATAGAAGAGTTGAGAGAAAATGCTCTTTACATGCAAGAGAAGATAAAAGATATTAGCGAGTCTGAAATAATAGAGACTAAAACTGTCATAGGTGGCGGTACTACTCCAAACAGAACAATTCCAAGCATAGCACTGAGCATAAAAATAAAAAACTATAAACAAAACAAAATGGAAAAATTATTTAGAGAGAAAAAAATAATAGGTCGAATACAAGATGACAAGTTTTTACTTGATTTTAGAGCTATACAAAAAAGTGAGATAGCACAAATAATAAACATCGTAAAAGAGATAGCAGATGTCTAACTTCATTATAGGTACATGTGGACATATTGACCACGGTAAAACAGCACTTATAAAAGCACTTAACGGTTTTGAGGGTGACACTACAAAAGAAGAAAAAGAGCGCGGAATAACTATAGATCTTAGTTTTTCCAATATTGCCAAAGATGATAAAAATATAGCTTTTATAGATGTTCCAGGACATGAAAAACTTGTAAAAAACATGATAGCAGGAGCATTTTCTTTTGACTGCGTACTTATAGTTGTGAGTGCGGTTGAGGGAATAAAACCACAGACCGTAGAGCATCTTGAGATTTTAAATCTGCTTGGTGTAAAAAATGCTGTCCTAGTTGTTACAAAAAAAGACTTGATAAATGAGTCAGAGTTAGACAAAAAGCTTATTGAGGCTGAAGAGTTTATAACAAAATATGATTTTGATTTGAAATTTAGTATGGGAGTCTCTATCTACGATGAGGCTTGTATTGAAAACCTCAAAGAAAAACTTTTTAGTCTAAATGCAAGTACAAAAATACAAGAGAATTTTTTCAGATACTATGTAGACAGAGTCTTTAGTGCTAAAGGTGCAGGAACTATTGTAACTGGAACTGTACTTGGAAAACCTATAGCAGTTAATGAACAAATTTTTATCAGTGACATACAAAAAGAATCCAAAATAAAAAACCTGCAAGTCCACGGCGTAGATGCGCCAATGGCTAATATCTCAAACCGTACAGCTATAAACTTAAGCAATGTAGATGCTAAAAATATAAAACGTGGTTTTGTCATAAGCAAAAAAGGATATCTCAGGGGTTTTAGCTCAATTGACATCTCATTTACTGCACTCAAAGATAAGCTTTTGCATCACAACAGACACTACTCTGTCTACATAGGCTCAAGAAAAATAGATGCAAAGGTACTGCTTTTTAATTCAGAAGATTCTTTGAGTAATGGATTTGCTTCTATTAATAGCAAAGAGGATATCTTTAGCATTTATGACGAGAAGTTAATTATAAGAGATGGAAATTTCACTGTGGCCGGAGGAGTGGTCTTAAACCCGGTAAGCGACCCTATGAAGAAGAGTCAGAAACTGCATCTGCTCGAAGCACTCAAAGATAAAAATATCCCTAAAGCCTACTTAATACTTCTAAATGCACATAAAAAAGGTTTGGGGCTAATCTCATCAGCACAAAGGTTCGCACTCTCACATCAAGAGGCACTGATAAATGCTAAAGAGCTTCAAAACTGCTTTGTAGACGAAAAAGAACTTATCATTTACCCAATCTCTACGAAAGAGATAATTTACAATAATATTAAAAGCATATACACTAAAAATAGCTATGCACTTCTTTCAAACACCTCTATCAAGCTCAGACTAAAGTGGGCTAGTGAAGGTTTTATACAGCTGGTATTAAATGAACTTGTAGAAGAAGATTTTTTAATAAAAGATGGGAACCTCTACAAGAATGCAAATATCAAAGAAGACTTTAGAAGCTCTCTTGAGCAAATAATGTTAAAACGTTTAGAAGAGGAAAATATATCTCCAACTGCTCCGTATAATATATATGACAATTTAGATATAGACAGAAAAATGGGTGATGAGATTTTAAAATCTCTCTGTTCTAAAAAGCAGGTAATAAGACTTCAGCATAATCTTTTCATCCACTCTTCTTGTTTAAGCGGGCTTGTTAATGATATGAAAAACATCATCAAAAAAGACGGATATATAAACATACAAAACTTTAAAGAGAAACATCCATTAAGTAGAAAATACTTGATTACTTATCTCGATTATCTAGATAATTTTTCAGAGATTAAAAAGCAGGAGAATAAAAGAGTTTTTAAGGGAATTTAACTGTCCTTATCTAATGGTTTTGAGAAGAAAAAGCCTTGATAACGATCTATTTTAAGCTCTTTAATATGATAGCCTGAATTTTTGTTTTAAATATTCAGGCCATTATAGAAGAAGATATTTTTTCATCAAAATATGGTTCATTTTTATACTATATTTAAACTTGCTGGCAGTACAGGAGAGAATTGAAATACAATTCTCTCCTCTTTGATAAAATCAATCTTTAAGCACATAAATCAACACATCACATGGAGATGTGTTTAAGATATATGAAGCAACACTCCCCAATAGTGCTTTAAGTCCTGCAGTACCCTGTGAGCCTATAAGTACAAGATCGCAAGAGTCTTTTTTTATGTATTGAAGTATTACTTTTTTATTATCTAGCTTTCCATCAATCACTTTTCCTTTTTCAGCAGAGACATTTTTTATGAAATCCTTCATCTCTTTTTTAGCACGAGCTTTCGCCATTTTATTATAGTGTGCTAAATCATATCCATGTTCAGTATAGGGACCTTCCATATCGATTGTTTCGGAGGCATGAATTACACTTATTTTTGCTTTTGGAAAAATATTTTTTGCAATCAAGATACTCTGTTTTGATTGTATTTCAAAATCTGTTGGAGCTAAAATATTTTGATAGTTCCCTTCGACACTCTTCTTGACAATTAAAACTGGCGACTGGCTTTGATGTGCTACTTTTTGTGCGGTTGTTCCCAGCAAACGATTTGCGCCTTTTGACTTGCTGTGTGCCCCTATAATAATCATATCTGCTTTATATGACTTTGCTGCATGAAGTATCACATCATCAGCATCACCTTCTTTTACGGAGACTGAACAAGTTATCTTGCCATCTGAATTCAGTCCTTTTATCTTTTTCTCTATCTTTTTTTTGATACCACTTTTGTCAATGGATATTTCACCTGTATTAAAGTAGTTTGGCATAGCTAACCAAGGTATTTGTACAGCATGAATAACAAACAATTGAGCCTTATTCTCTTTTGCCAAGATAAATGCTCTTTTTAAAACGTTATTTGATTTTTCAATAACATCTATTCCTACAACAATTCTTTTTAGTTCTTTCATCATATACCTTTCTTTTTTCTTTCTTTAATACATACATTCTTTAGATTTTTCTATCTTACACTTTTTTTATTAAGACGAACATCTTTTTTGTATCCATTTAATGATTAAAGCATTTTTATATCCCGATTCTCCCAATATTTTTAAACTTTTATTGGTACCAATAATGTTAAAAAACTGCGTAGGAATATACCATCTATTACAGTTGCAAAATGGAATTAATATTTTAGTTGACTGTATTATTGTTATGTTTAAGAAATAATAGGACATATTCGATATACTGATAATATAAAAATTGTAGTGATAGTACTCTACTGATCACAACACTTTTAATTAATACAAGAGATTTTTTATGACAAACGATCAAGTTATAGTTATTGCTGTGTTATTTGCAACTATGCTCATCTTCCTTTGGGGACGTTGGCGTCATGACCTGGTTGCCATGAGTGCTTTGTTGGTTTGTATAGTCACTGGTCTGGTACCTGGTAATGAAGCTTTTTCCGGATTTGCTCACCCGGCGGTAATTACGGTGGCCTGTGTGCTCATACTCGGTCATGGCCTTTTGATCTCCGGTGCGATTGATATACTATCCCAGCGATTCATTCCAGCATCAGCAGGACCAACTGTTAGCATTTTTGCACTCATTGGTTTGGCCGCTCTGTTGTCGGCTTTCATGAACAATGTTGGCGCCTTAGCAGTGCTGATGCCTGTGGCTATTCAGATGGCTGCCAAACAGAACCTACCGCCTGGTAAAATTCTTATGCCACTGGCCTTTGGTTCAATTCTTGGTGGCATGACCACACTCATCGGGACGCCGCCCAACCTGATTGTTTCCGAGTTCCGAGCGACAACGGGAATGGAAAGCTTCAGTATGTTTGATTTTACCCCTATTGGCCTTGTAGTTGCTGTCTTTGGTATTGTTTTTATTGGCTTTGTCGGCTGGCGACTTGTACCCACGCGACAACAGGCAGATACTGGCAGCTTTGACAGTGCCAAATATCTTAGTGAAGTTCGTATTGTTGAAGGCAGTAAAGCGGTAAATAAGCACCTGCGTGAGGTTGAACAAATGCTCGAAGAAGCCGATGCCCAGATTGTCAGCATGATACGTCATGACGTCCATATTTCTACACCAAATTCCTGGCGTGTATTAAAGGAAGGCGACATCCTGGTTATTGAAGTGGAGCCAGAGTCACTATCGTCCGTACTTTCAAGCCTGGGCCTCAAGCTGGAAGAGGATCTAGTGTTAGCCGATGAAAGGATGAGCAACACCGAAGAAGAGGTGGAACCACTACTAGCAGAGACGGGAACAATCAGGGAGGCTAATAATGAGAAAAACGATAGTGACAGGGATAAATTATCAGAGGTTGTAATCCAGGAACTGGTGGTAAAGCCATACGCAATTTTGATCGGCCGCACGGCCCTAGCTCTTGACCTTCGAACTCGCTACGGTATTAGCCTATTGGCTATATCGCGAGAGGGTCGTCGTTCGATTCAACGATTAAGGTCTACTTCTATCAAGGCTGGTGATGTGTTACTTATGCAAGGCTCACCTGAAGCGATTGCCGGTTTTGCCTCCTTATTCGGCTGTCTGCCGCTTGCTCCGCGTGACATCCGGGTTCCGAAAAAAGGACAGGCAGTTATCGCTGCATTTATCATGGCTATTACAGTTGGCGCTACTATATTAGGTCTATTCCCCGTGCCTGTGTTGTTTGCCGGCGCAGTGTTTGCCTATATAATGCTTGGCATCGTGCCACTTCGATCTGTGTACACAACTATCGATTGGCCGGTGATTGTATTGTTAGCAGCGATGCTTCCGGTCGCCGGTGCTGTCGCCTCTACTGGTGCAGCTGACACTATTGCGCATTTTTTGTTGGATAATGTAACGCAGGGGAATGCTATTCTTGGGCTAATAACACTGCTAGTGGTTACAATGTTTCTTTCTGACCTAGTGAACAATGCTGCCACGGCAGCGGTAATGTGCCCAATTGCAATTAGTACCGCGGCGCAACTTGAGGTAAATCCCGATGCCTTTTTAATGGCTATTGCAGTGGGAGCTTCCTGCGCTTTTTTAACACCTATCGGTCACCAGAACAATACCTTGATCCTTGGACCAAGTGGCTTTCGCTTTGGCGATTACTGGCGCATGGGACTACTGCTGGAAATCATTGTGGTAGCGGTAAGCGTACCCGCGATACTATGGGTCTGGCCACTGTGATGTTGGAAAATGGTGAAGATATACTTTGGGTGTCTAATATGTTAGGTCATACTGATTCGACAATGACACTAAGTATGTATGCTCGATATATTAAACGAGATGATAAGAAAAGGGCTATGTTTCTAAATGAAAGTATGTCCCTGATTTGACAACGAGGCCTAAGTTATTCAGCTTAACTTAAGGAGCAAAAAAATTTCATAAGGTCCTAATTTAAATCTAATATAGGCTCACTCAAAGCATCTAAAAATTTTACAATTCTTGTTACTTCTTCTTCACTTAAATGCTTAGCTATCAATATCTCTGAAACTGTAGGTTTTGGAACTTTCTCTAAGTTTCAAACTAAATTGTTGAACTATGATACAATTTTAATGACTATCGGTTACTGACACAAAACTCTGAGTGGTCTCAAAAGTTAGGTTTTTACTGGGTTAGTAATTATCTAGTTTATAGGGGACATTCAAAGTATTAATTAGTCTGCAAACCAATCTGAATTTTTTTCCATATTATCTTGTAGCTTTTCGTATTCTATTTTTGGTAAATTCTCGATATTGTCCTTATCAACAATTTGAATATTTGTTATATCGTTAGTATTGCTATCATTTCGTAAATATCTTAATATTAGTTTTCCTGCAGCGTAAACTTCCTGTTTAATTATTTCATCATTATCATTATATGTTATACACTCACCATGTAACTTTCCATCATCATATGTTTTAGTGCTTTTTACACTTTTATTTGCTTTTGGAATAAAATATTTTGTTTCTACACCGTGTCTCTTATCTTCTATGAAATATTCTAACTTTGCCAAAACACCTTTTACTGTGAAATGTTTAACTTCCTTAACCCCATTTTCTTCATTAATCAGCTCTCTAACATATGCATCTTTAGCGTCATAATAATTCTTTGTAACAAATGTTTCACCAAGTTTATAAGTTTCAGTTTTTATATTTTTACTTGGATAATTGCTTATTTTATGTTTTTCTCTCATTATAGTCCTTAATAAACAGCATTGTAGCACATTAAAACATATCTGCTTTATAGCATAACACCAATTCAAGTTTAAAGTGCAAATACTATTTGAATTGGCGAATCATTTAAAAGTTGATACAAAAATTAGTCTGTTTAAAGAGGTATGTCACAAATCTAGCACACTTGATAAATATAATGATTTTAGGAAGGCTTGAAAGTACGATGAAATAGTGGTGGGTCCTGCGTGACTCGAACACGCGACCACTCCGTTATGAGCGTCAAGGCTCTCTACTTTACTAAAATTTACAAACTCTTACAAACCACTTCATTTATGGACTATTTAGAGCCTTTCAGTAAAAAGTTATTTTATCTATATTTATTAAATATACCTATTTTTTAATAAAAAAGTGGGGTAAAAAGTGGGGTTTTCTGATATACTACTTTCATGGGAACAAGAAAAGATTATATTAAAACAAAATACACAGGTATATATGTCAAAGAAGATTCAAAAACAAAAATAAAAACATATTTAGCGCGTGCAAAAGTCAACGGAACTGAAATAGAACAGATTGTAGGCTATTCTAATGATAGGTATAAAACTAATCCATCTTTAGCATTTAATCGACGTGTAGAGCTTATAAACACACATAAAGCAGGTAAATCAACTAAAAGAGCTGACAATCCTACGCTTGATACTTTTTTTAATGAATTTCAAGATATGAGAAAAGAGACTATTTCTCAGAATAGGTGGAAAAGTGCATTTTATTTTTATAGTAAATATGTGTCCGATTCTCTTAAAAAGAAACATATGAACTATGTCGATAGTGATGACCTTCAAAAAATAATTAATCATATGATAAATGAAGGTAAAAAAGGAAGTTATATTGTAACTGTAAAAGAAATATTTTCTCCGTTATTTAAAAAAGCGATTGAATTTGGTTTAGTAGAAAAAAATATAACTGATTATTTAAAATTTCCAAAATATGACAATATCAAATATTTTTCATTGCCAGAAGATAAAATTAAAGAACTAATAAATGCAATTATGAATATTCCGGATAATCATTATAAAGTTCTGTTTATGTTTCTTTTACGAGGTCGTAGAAGTAATGAAATACGAACTCTTTGTTTTGAAGATATTGATTTTGAAAATAAATTATATACTGTACGAGATGAAAATAATAAAACACGTAAAAATCTAACTTACATGTTAGATGCTGAGCTGATAGAACATCTTGAAATTATTAGAGAGAAAAAAGGCTTAATATTCAAATCACCTGTTACTGGCGAAAAATTAACAGCAATTCCAAAAAAAATGTGGGCTAGAATTCAAAAAGAAGTAGGAATTAAAATGCGAATACACGATTTTAGACATTTGCTTGGCTTTACCCTTGTAAACAATAATGTACCTCTTGAGAGTATTTCAAGAGCGTTAGGACACTCTAAAATCACAACTACGCAAAGATATAGCAATCAAAAAGAATTAATGGCTAAAGATGCTGTTGATGTGTTTTTAGGGATAGTTAATAAAAAGTAAGCAAATCTTCTTATTAGGTTAATTTTAGATACATCCATTCATGTTTATCGGTCATATATCTAAATTCCATTGATTCATAAAATGAAACTAAACTTTGATGCTCTTTACCGCTATCAGGTCGTAAAATCAGATATCTGACACCTGCAAGTTTTGATATTTCCATCGCCATTTGAATTGCATAAATCAAAAGCATTTTAGAAACTTATTCACCTAAATGATTATGTATTGTATTTCTGTGTCAGTAATCTACAAAAAGATAGTCAATAATTACGGATGGAAAAGTTTTATCTTCTAGCTCTAACTCTCCAACAGATAACGATTGTCAACGGCGGACTTAGTTTCAGCACATATTTTAAAACAAAACACCAATCTAAAGGCATGTATGTAAAAAATTGTGCTGTTTTTAGTTCCGCCGTTGACATTTATTCCTACTATACCGTACTTTTAAGCACTTCTCAGCCTGAAATATTTTACTTTAAATCACATCGCTGAAATAAACAAAATCTTTAATTAACTCTTGTCTTTTCATATAAAAAATCATAATTATTTATTTAACCAGGTAAGTTGTTGTGATTTTCAACAACCTCAAATAGCTCTGTGATGCTATCAAGGGAAGCGCCCTTAAGCAATTTAACCTTTAGAAAGCCTTTCTCATTGTAAAGCTCTTTTCTAGATTTAAAGCTCTCATAAACATTAAATCCATTTGTTTTAACTAAGTTTCCTGAGGAAACTTCTTGTTTCAGTTTTACAGAAACAGGAGAAATTACGGAATTTTTCTCAATATTACCAAGTACAGAACCGAAGCTATCTGCGTTATGAGTAATGGTTTTGTATTTTTCTTTACTGTCAAAATTTAGAATTTTTTCTGAAGTCGTATAGCGCTCAATTTGCTTTGCTTCAAAAAGAACATCATCCTTCGAGGAATAATATTTATCCAAAAACAATTTATAGTCGTTAAAAGTAGTAGTAGATTTGTTCTTAAAATTAAGATGTTTGTACTGATTGTCTGGTTGATCTGGATAAGAGATTATAAGATCTTTTATTTTTGATGTTTGAGTAGCAAAAAGCCTATTAATTTTATACCTCTCAAAATCATCAAATAAACACTCATTTAAAAATTTAACATAAGTAGGATGAGATACAGAAACTTTTTTATCAAGGGTGTTTATTAAATAAAGCTGCTCAGATAAAGGAAATAGATTGTTTAACAAAATGATTAGAGGGCGAGAAATAGATTTTAAAAACTCTATTTTTGGCTGCTTTTTGGAGTATTTTTGTGAGAAAGTTCTAACATCATTCTTGATAACAGTATGGACGATAGCTGAAAAGTTTTCAAGATAAGCACTTCGATTATTCACCACAAACAGAACCTTAATATAGACGTTTTCATTTTTTGGCGCAAGAAACCAAAGGCGAGCAAAAAAAAGCTCCAAAGTTGACGAAAAAAAGATGAAAAAAAGAGGTCTAAAAAGAGGTCTAAAAAGAGGTCTAAAAAGGTACTATTTTGAGAGTGAGCGAGTTTGCCTATTGTGTACACAAATTTCTAACGAAATCAGTATACAAATAAGCACTCGTTTTAATACTAAAATTAAGCATAAAATTTCCATGAAACTTATGATTAAACTTTAGTATAAAAAAATCACTCTTCACTACAAAAATAACACAGAAAAATGCTTTGCTTTTTTTGGATTTTCATCCATCATAATTTGTGGCTTAATGAAAAATTCGGGGGGGGTCTGAATAATCATTTTTTCTTATAACTTACTAAATAATCATCGACCATTTTTAACTTCAAGCTTTTAGTAAATCCATTATGTATTTTGAGTAACTTTTTCATGGGAGAAAATACACCGCCATCTATTGCATTTGTCGTGTTATGTATTTTAATATTTTTCTCATTT
Organism: Candidatus Sulfurimonas baltica; assembly: GCF_015265455.1. NCBI lineage: Bacteria > Pseudomonadati > Campylobacterota > Epsilonproteobacteria > Campylobacterales > Sulfurimonadaceae > Sulfurimonas > Candidatus Sulfurimonas baltica. Next base: position 1,661,946 of record NZ_CP054492.1, read on the forward strand.
TTGTAAGTAAAAAGGTAAGGTAGATTTGTCTTTAAACTCTTGTAAGCGGATACAAGTTTTTGATGAGTAAATGACTCTTTGAATGTGTCAGGATTTATAGTCTTTTCTGCTAAAAAATCTTTATGCTTTTCATACCATTCATTTAGCTTTTTTGTAAAAATAGTTTGAGTTGTTAATGTTAGGTTGTACATAATTTTTTGAAGATCTTTACCAGCTTCTAGTCTTGGGTGCATTGTTATATATCTCTGTATTACTTTCTTTTGATGAAAGTGACACATTTGTACTGGGTAATCTTTGAAAGCCTTATATAAGCCTCTTTTACCATCAATTATGATAGCTTTTACTTCATAGCCTATATCTAAAAGTCTTTGGAGAAGTTGTTTATAGTCTTTTGTAAGTTCACTTTGAACATGTTTCCACATAAGAATCTCACCAGATAAAATATCTTTGAAAACTAAAGTACCAAGCTTGTCTTTCTTCTTGCCATAAAAGGTAGCATCACAAACCACAACTACCTCCCTTGGAGTATGAGCTTTTTCTATTGGCTCATATTCAAGTATTTGCTTTCTAATCCATGGAATACTGTGTTTATAATCTTCAGCTAAATGAAGTAGGATTTGTCTTCTATAAACATACTTTTTAAAGATAACTTCTTGTAAGTTTTTTGGTCTTCTTTTGGACTGAAATTTCTTGTTGCAATCATTACATCTGTATCTCTGAATACCTCGTCTTATACCTATCTTTTTAGTGTTGTTTTTTTGACAACTTGGACATATCTTTGCAGTTTTTTACAACCATTTATAAATAAACCTTTGTTTACTACCAATATAACATACTTTCAAGCACTTTTTAGACCCCCATGTTTTTCATTAAGCCTAAACTCCAGATTTGCAAAGCTTAAAATAATTCCTGATAATTCAGTCAAGAATATAGAACAATTGATTCATTCTATTGTTCCAATAGACAATTTATAAAGGAAGCTTGTTGAAAATTTAGATGTGTGGCTTTACGCCACTTAATATAGCTTACACAGATTTTTAAACGCTCTAGATGGATTCCAAATAGGCGTCAATGGCGGAGGTAATGGTTACTTAATTGATAAGTTTTATTATTATTTTTTTAAATATAGGCAAATTATTGTCAAGAGCGGAGTTAAATTCGGCAGTTTTTCGTAAGAAATATTACGAATTGTAACCTTAAGCGACGATGGTTTAATTTATCCCTTTGATTGATTTTTTGGCTTTAAACTTATACAAGTCTGAATCTACCATTCCCTCCTCTTTTTTTTCTTTCAATCGATATGAATCTCCAAGTATATTTATAATATGAGAGTGGTGTAAAAGTCTGTCTAAAATAGCTGTAGTAACAACTTTATCATTTGCAAATATTCCACTCCATTGGCTAAACACAAGATTTGAAGTGACAATTGTTGCTCCTCTTTCATAGCGTTTGGATATTACTTGAAAAAAGTGATGGGCATCTTCTTTGCTCATTGGAAAGTAGCCTATTTCATCTATTACAAGCAGAGATGGTGTCATGATAGACTGACGGATAAAAGAGTCATAGCGTTTCTCTTTTTTGGCATTGCTCATCTGCATAATAAGGTCAGAGATTGTTATAAATCTGGCTTTGATGCGTTTTTGAACAGCTTGATAAGCAAGTGCTATTGCTAAGTGAGTTTTACCAACTCCAGACTGGCCAAGTAATATAATGTTCTCTTTGCGTTTGATGAACTCAAGAGTGGAGAGTTCTTCTATCTGTCTACGATTAACTCCGACAGTGAAATCAAAGTCAAACTGCTCAAGTGTTTTTATAGTTGGAAATCCTGCCATTTTTGTGAGCGTTGCACGCGAACGAGTAGCTCTGCTGTCTGCTTCGAGTTTTAGCACTTCATAAAGATATTCACTATATTTCCAACCTTCTTTTGCTGCACGGTTTCCAAGCTCATGATGAAACTCGTTAAACATTGGCAGTTGCAACTCTTTACACAAATATTCTATCTTCTCATTTAGTTCCATAAAGCACCTCCAACTGCATAAGCAGGAATAAGCATATAAGCCATAACAGGGATAAACTCATCATAGCTTTGTAAATCACGATTTGGAATATGAATGGTAATTCTATTGGATGTTTGGCTATTTTTTGATACACTTTGTGCTGTAGCTTTTATTGGGTGGATACCGTGATAAGGCTTCGGTAGAGGTAGCAAATGCAATTGCTCTTCTGCCAACATATCAAATGGCTTATGCATAGTTGTTTGATGTATTCTAGAGTTAGCTGTGAAATCCAGCCAATCCATAACTTCCGCATTTGCATTCTCCAAGGTCATTTTATAACCCATCATAGAGAGTCTAGTTTTAAACATGTTGTGAAAACTGTATCTCAAATAGTGATTAAATCTCTCAACCTTGCCCTTAGTTTGAGCACGATATGGCTTACAAACTTTAAGTTGCATTCCGCAATGTTTCTCTGCAAAGTCTCGAAACTGCTCATTAAATTTATGCTTACCAAATCCATAAGCATTTCTTTTAATAATTACTGTCTTCATGTTGTCATATAGACCTTCTTGTGGAACTCCACCGAAGTAACTAAATGCGTTCATATGACATTTTATTAGGGTTTCTACTTTTTCATCAGATACATACTCAACATATGACGCTCGAGAATAGCCCATTGTTGCCACAAATGCAGACAAGCCTTCTTTTGGAAATTCTACCCAGTCAACTTGCATCTGTTTACCAGGGTCTGTCTCAAACCTAACTAGCGGTTCTTCATCTTTTACTTTTTGGCGGAGCTCATGACGAAGCACAACATCATTCATCCAGCGAAGTGAACCTCTATAGCCTAATTTCTGAATCTCTTGATAAATTGACGATGAAGGAATAGAAACACCTAGTTTATGTGCCTCTTCTAGCATTCTGGCAATATTTGGAAGGTATGGATCAACTGTTGTTTCAACTGCATCTCGTTTAATGACTGGAACATAGCCTTCAGGCATCTTTGCATATTTAGCAACTGTATCTCTGTTAATGCCTAGTTTACGAGCTATGGCACTTTTACTAAGTCCATCTTTGAGCATTTTATGAATCATTTTTACTTCACCTTTTTTAAGCATTCATCTCCTTCCAAATTTTTGAAAAAAGACTTTAACAAAATTAATTTGTTTCTTTAAGCTTTTGGTTGTAAAAACTACTTTTTAGCAGCTTTCCGTACTGCCTATTTTAACTCCGCCGATGACAGCTTCAACTAGTGCTGGAATTGCTGGTCTTTCTGGGATTGCAGCTAGTAATGCAACGCTAGCTTGGCTAGGTGGAGGAGCACTCGCTGTAGGTGGTGGCGGGATAGCTCTTGGAACAATTGTTTTAGGTGGTCTTGCAATAATCCCTGCAGTTTCCTATATGGCCTACAAAGGTAAGTTTAACTATAAAAATGAAGTTGAAGAAGTTGATAAGGCACACAAAGAAGCTACGCAATATGCTAATAATGCAGACCAAGTTATTCAAAAATTTGATGAACTATCGAAATTTATTGATAACGTTATTTTCATCATCCAAAAATACAATACTGAGTGTATAAAATTAAATAAACAAACAGATCATATAAGACATCATACTGGAGACAACTATAACAGATATACAAATGAACAACAATTGTTAATTCAGAAGCATATACAGTATCTAGAAGGCTTATTAAAAATACTTAACATTCCTATCATGAATGAAGATGGTTCAATTCATAAAGATATTGTATTAACAATCAAACATTCGAATGATTTTTTAAATAATGCAGGTGAAATAGTCTTTGTAAATTTCAATAAAAACAAACCTACTTGGACTTATATCATTTCTGTTGTAGTAGTAGTAGTTAGTATCGCTGCATACCTATATTATCACATACGATGAAAAATTAAAATAAAATATATTAAAGTGGGGTAAAAAGTGGGGTAAGCTATTTTTAGTCTTACTCTAATTTGTGCTGCTAAAGTCTTTGAAAGTTTGTAATTAAGGGGATAAACAAGTGGTGGGTCCTGCGTGACTCGAACACGCGACCACTCCGTTATGAGCGGAGGGCTCTAACCAACTGAGCTAAAGACCCACTATTTGTAGAGCGGAATTATATTCAACAATAGCTTAGATTTTACTTATTTGCTCTTTATCTTTTATTTTAAACACAACTGCATAAAGTAGTGGCACATAAATTAGATTAAGAACTGTTGCCCAAGCTATACCAAACCCTAATGAAATCGCCATTGGCTGAAGTATCATAGCTTGTCCTGAAGCAAAAAATATCAAAGTTGATAGTCCTAAAACAGTTGTTAAAGATGTAAGGAGTATTGGTCTTAGTCTGGTTTGTGCCTTTTGCATTAGCTCCTCAGTATTGTTAACATTTTTTATAAAGTTAACAACTATAAGACCATCATTTACTACGACACCTGCAAGACCTACAATACCTATCATTCCAGGCATTGTTAAGTTAATCCCCATAACCATATGTCCAAAATACACACCAAGTAAAACTAGTGGGATAGTACTTATAACTATAAGGGATTTTTTTATAGAATCAAACAACCAAACTAAAGTAATAAAAATAAGAAATATCGCTATAACAGCTGAACGCATCATCTCTTTTTTGTTTTTATTATTCTCTTTTTCTTCACCTTTTATATCTATTTTATAACCATCACTTTTTAGTTTTTCAAAAGTTGGTTCTAATTTTTTCATAACCTCAGCGGAAGTTTGAATTTTTTTATCTAAAGAGGCAACAACTGTACGAATTCTAACTCCATCCTCTTTTTTAAGAGCCACAAAGCCTTGTATCATTATAAAGTCACAAACATCACTCAGTAGTACAAACTTGCTTGATGACGGTACTTGAACCTCGATAGTGTCAATAGAGCTAATTTGCTCTTTTATGTCACTCTCAATCTTTATACGCACCAAACCACTGTCGTTAAACATCTTTGCATATTCACCTTTTAGGTAATATGACCTCAACTCTCTAGATATTAACTCTTCATTAAAGCCTAACTGCTGACCATACTCATTTACTCGAAGTTTTAGCTCTTTTTCACCGATATTTGCATCATTTGAAATATTATTTACTCCTGATATTTCAGCTAATGCTTTTTCTAATTTTTCTACACCATCTTTGGTCTTTTGCTCATTTTCACCATTTAGACTTACTTCTATGTCAGAGGCTACAACACCTGCGCCTGGAACTCTTACAACTACTTCATCATAAACCAAGCCATCTTTATCTTTTAAATTTCTAAATGGTTTAACAATAGACTCTACTTCAACCGCTATCTCTTTTGCGGATCTATTCCTTTTTAAAGCATTACCACTATATTCAATAGATAAATATGGACTTATGTATGTATCAAAAACATTAGTAGGTGCACGCTCATGTAAATCAATAAATATATGAAAAAGATGCTCTCCTGTTTCTGCCATATTTTTTGCATCAAGAGTAAACCCTATCACAGAAGTTATTGAAGAAACATCATCACTTTTCATGTTTGCTAATAACTTTTTTTCTAAATCAGTTATGATTTTTTCCGTGTCTTCTAACTCACTGTTTATATTGACTTTACCATAAACATATATTTGAGTAGTATCAAAATCTGGAAATAGCTGAAATTTTGAGTTTTTAATAAGCACAAATGTTAAGGATAGTATTGTTACAACTATAACTATTAAAGAGAGCCACTTTTTTTTAAAAACAAAATGTAATGCAGCATTATGCCAAGAACCCAACTTTTTCCAAATATTTTTTGTAAAACTCTCATCATGTGAAACTTTTAAAAAGTCATGTGCATGTAGAGGTAAAAAATAAAAAGCTTCAAGAAGTGAGGAGAGAAGAAGTACTGTTATCATTATGGGGATTATTTTTATAAACATTCCCATTTCTCCACTCAGCAACAACATAGGCAAAAATGCAAACACTGTTGTCAATGTAGCTGCTAAAACCGCTGGAAACATCTCGGATGCTCCAAGTATTGCTGCTTCTCTTCTCGCCATCCCATTTTCTAAATGTCTATATATATTTTCAGCTACAACTATTGCTTCATCAACGAGCATTCCAAGCGCAATTAAAGCCCCAAGAAGAGAGAGCATATTCAAACTATCGCCCATCAGTTCAGTAACTATTAGACCTATCATAAAGCTTACAGGAATACCAATGGCTACAACCATAGCAATTCCACGATTTATAAAAATCAGCATTGCTACAAAGACAAGCATAAGTCCAAAGGCAATATTTGCAAAAACTGTATTTAAACGATTTTTTATCCATATAGATGTGTCTGTATATATCTCATACTGAAGTTCTGGATGCTTTTTTGAACTCTCTTTTAGCAACTCTCTAATCTGTTTTACTAACTCTATTGAATTTCCATTTTCTGATTTTGCAATATTCAAAGATACATTGCGGACACCATTATAATGTGAGAGTTCAGATTCATCACTTAGTTTAAATGAGACATCTGCTATGTCGCCAATTCGAACACGATATTCTCCAACACCTATAACTGTACTCTCAACACTCTCTTTATTTTTTTCACCGTTATATGTTGAAATATATAAATGTGAACCCCTCTCTTTAATGGTTCCTATTGGAAAAATTGAGCTTATATTTCTTAAAGAGTCAATTACTAAAGCTGGTGAGAGTCCAAAAGCTAAAAGTTTTTGTTCATTTATTTTTATTACCAGTTCATCTTCTGCATCGCCGCGAATTGATATTTCACTTAAGTCTTTAAATCTGCTAAGTTCACTCTTTAATTCATCTGCCCTCTCCAGCAACTCTTTTTTTGTTTTATCCCCTGCCAATGCGATAAGAACAAGAGGAAAACTGTGAAGCCTAACCTTAGCAATTGGCTCAGCCATATCTGCCGGCAAATCTTTTTTTACACTACTTATAATATCTTTTACATCATTGAGTACACTTATATTGTCAGAGCCTGGCTTTATATCAACAAAAATCGTAAATGAGCCATTTTTAATGGTAGTTTTTATAGTATCTAGCTCATCTATATTTTGTAAATCATCTTCTATTGTTTTAACAACCATTTTGTCTAAAACATCAGCAGATGTTCCAGCATATCCACCAGAAATAGTTACTTTATCCATGTTCATAGGTGGAAATATCTCTTTTGGAATATTAACATATGCAAAAATAGAGAGCAATACTATAAAGGTGAGAAGTATGTGATTTAAAAGTGGTTTATCAATTGCAAACTCTAGGAAACGACGAATCATAATAATAACTTTCTAAAAAATTGTATCAAAAATCTGATTTTTAAAGCGTATAGACTCTACTGAGGTACTTATAAGAATATTTTCCTCTTTGAGAGTGTCATATTCACCTTTTAGTTTTGAAATATCTCTGCTCTTAAAATATATCTGTTGCTGAATGTAAATCTTTGGAAAAAGAACAACTCCAACAAACACTATAGACAAGACAACATATACAAGATATCTAGCATCTAGCATTTTTTTTGGATTTAAGACTAAATCTACTTCATCTAGTAAGTTTAATTCTTTACTCACTGTTTTTACCCATTTCAAATACTCTCATCTTAGCACTACGGCTTCTAACATTCTCTTTTAACTCATCATTATTTGCCACAATAGGCTTCTTTGTTATTACTTTTCCAAGCGAGTTATCGTTTGTACATGTACATCTCATAGCTTCTTCATGACAGATACAGTTTTTCTTCCAATCGCCAAAAGTTTGTTTTACAATTCTATCTTCAAGAGAGTGAAAAGATATAATTGCTACTTTTGCATTTGGAAATTTTGCTTCTTCAATTGTTTTTAAAAGTGATTTCAATTCACCAAGTTCATCATTAACTTCTATTCGAATAGCCTGCATTAAGAGTGTCGCTGGATGAATTTTTTTACCTTGTGGCATCATTGGCTTTAGCGCTTCTGCCAACTCTTTAGCTGAACTAAATGGTCTATTCTTTACAATAAAAGATGCTATTTTTTTATAGTTCCTAAGCTCTCCATACTCTAATAATATTCTCTCTAGTTCAGTTGTTGAGTAATCGTTTACAACTTCTAAAGCGCTAAGTGGTGAATCTTTGTCCATTCTCATATCAAGGTTATCACTATCGTATGAAAAACCTCTATCTTTTTGGTCTAACTGAAGTGAAGAAACCCCTATATCTGCCAAGATACCTTTAATATTTTTAATGTCATATTCTTTTAAAATATCTTTTATAACAGATGAGAAACGGCCTTTTTTAATCTCTACTCTATCTTTATATTGTTCAAGTCTTGTTGTTGAAAAATCTATTGCAGTCTGGTCCTGATCAATACCAATAAGTGTTATATGTGGATTTGCTTCAAGAATCATAGAAGAGTGCCCACCATACCCCATAGTGCAATCAATAATAATGCCACTTTCCATATTATCAAATGTTTCTAAAACTTGTTTATATAGAACTGGGATATGTGGAATAATTTGCATGCTAGGCCTATATTTTTTTATATTATACATTAACTTTGTAAAATTTAATTTTTATTACAGTATCATAAAATAAAAAAAGAGAGCCGTTATGGAAATAATTAATGAATATTTAATTGAAATTGTTGTTGCAATTGCCATAGTTACCATTCTTGTGACATATTTTTTAATGAAAAAACCTAAACAAATATCTGAAGAAGAAGTTGCTGATAGTATAGAAGATATTACAGTAGATGATTTCGATACTAAAGATGACATAAAAACAGTAGAAGAAAGCGTTAATGTCGATGCACCGGTTGTTATTGATACAAAAAGAATTAAGAGAACTGCGGTTTACCATGATAAAATAAAAAAAGATGATTTTGAAATATTTAAAGGTGTTAAAATTTTAGTTGCTGAAGATAATATTATTAATCAAAAAGTAATTACAGCTCTTTTAGCAAGCTCAGGAATTGACATAACCATGGCAAGTGATGGACAAATTGCCTTAGATATTTTAAAAGAAGATTCTAATTTTTCATTAATATTAATGGATGCTCATATGCCAAATGTTGATGGCTTTCAAGCTACAAGACTTATTCGTCAAAATCCAGATTACAACCATATACCTGTTATAGCACTTAGTGGAGATACGGCGACAGATGACATTAATAATATGTTTAATGTTGGAATGGAACAGCACCTAGAAAAACCTATAAAGATGGATGCACTTTACGATGTTTTATATATGTATACTTCAGGTGAAGAGGAGAACAATACTCCTAGACAAGCTAATGCAACAGCCGCAAAATTTGATATCGAATATGGATTGGATATTTGTGGCGGAGATAAAGAATTTTACATTGAAATACTAAATGACTTTATATCTAGATATACAGATTCTTCTAAAAAACTCCAAGAGTTCATAAATAACAAAGATGCCTTAAATGCTGACAAAATGTTACTAGATATTGCAGGTGTTGCAGCAAATATAGGCGCCATATACTTGCACGATGTAGCAATGGAGCTAAAAAATGACATCGCAAAACCTGAAGATCTAGAGTATATTTCTAGCCTGAAAAAATACAAAAGATCACTACAAGAAGTTTGTGATGCTATAAAAGAATATGAACAAAACTAATTGTTATTTTCTTATTTGACCGCTTCCGTAAATTTTAAACTTATATGTGGTTAGCCCCTCTATTCCCATTGGTCCTCGAGCATGAAGTTTATTTGTGCTTATTCCAACCTCTGCACCAAAACCAAATGCTCCGCCATCCGTGAAACGAGTTGAAGCATTTACATAAACAACTGCCGCATCAATAGAGTTTAAAAACTTCTCAGCCACCGTTATGTTCTCGGTAATAATTGCTTCAGAGTGTCCTGATGTAAATTTAATTACATGTTCAATTGCGCCATCAACTCCGTCTACTACTTTTATATTTAAAATATTTGCTAAATACTCAGTGTCATAATCCTCATCAGTAGCATTTGCTACTTCAATTATGCTTTGCGTTTTCAGACAACCTTTTAACTCCGTGTGAGCTCTGTCAAACTCTGCTTTTAACTTTGGCAGTGCATCTGAAGCTATAGCACTATCTACTAAAAGTGTTTCCATTGCATTACAAACACCCGGTCTTTGCACTTTTGCATTTATTGCAATAGCTATTGCGTTATCAAGTTTGGCATCTTTGTCTATATAAGTGTGACACTGTCCTTTATCATGCTTAACCACACTTACGGTTGCATTATCACTTACATATTTAATAAGCCCTGCCCCGCCACGAGGAATTATTAAATCAACATATTTATCCATCTTAATAAGCTTTGCAACACCCTCTCTTGAAGAGTCTGGTATAAGTGAAATCAATGATACTGGAAGATTATTTTTAGATAAAACCGCCTGAAGTACTTTTGCTATAGCTTTGTTAGAATTTTCAGCCTCTTTGCCACCTTTTAAGACACACACATTAGAGCTTTTAAAGCATAATGCTGCTGTATCACTTGTAACATTAGGGCGAGACTCATAGATAATTCCTATTACCCCGATAGGTATTGAAGTCTTTTCTATTTTAAGTCCATCTTCTGTCACCCAACCATCAATCACTCTGCCTACAGGCTCTTTAAGTGCTGCTATCTCTTCAATTGCTATAGCCATACCTTCTATACGTGATTCATCTAAAAGCAGTCTATCCTTTAGTGCTGAACTTAAATCGTTTTTGTCTGCATCAGACATATCAATCGCGTTTGCTTCAAGCAAGTCCATTGTATTACTTCTAAGAGCATTTGCCATCTCTTTTAATATTCTATTTTTTTCTGACCCGCTTAGAGTAGATAGGACTCTACTTGCAGATTTTGCTTCTTCTAAAAATTGTTCCATGCTTTCACCTTATTTCTAATTATGTCATACTACCACAAAGTGGCAATGATATATTTTAAACCTATTTGCAAAATATTTTATAGTTTAGTATAGATATCATTAACTAATTGAACTCTCTGAATAATTAGTAATTACAATTATTGAAAATATCTAAATGGTTCTTTGAGATGGAAAATACTGATGATGAAGCTTGTTTTACGATATCTTTTTTTAAGTAATATGATGAAATTTTAAAAAAACGGTACAGTCGGTGCTTAAAGCATAGCAATTAGTTGGTTAAATGTTATACTACAAAAAAAATTAGGATTATTATGAAAACTATCACTTTTATTGGAAATGGAAATATGGCACTTAGCATTGCTAAGGGGCTAAAAGAGAACTACAAGATTGAAGTTATTGGTAGAAATCTAGAAAAACTAAACAAATTTGAAAATGAACTTGGTGTTAAAATAACAAAAGAACTTATGGATAACTGCAGTGTTGAAGGAAAAACAGTAATGTTTTGTGTAAAGCCTGCGAATGTTGAAGAGGTATCTAAAAAGCTTAAAGGTTGTGCAAGAGTAGTCTACTCTGTTCTTGCTGGGACTACAGTTGAAAAACTAAGAACAAACCTAAACCCAATGGCTGTTGTAAGAACTATGCCGAACTTGTGCGCAAGTGTAAATAGATCTATGACAACACTTACAGGAGATTTAGAGTTTCAAGAAGAAGCGCATGAACTTCTTGGAGCGATAGGTTCTACAAGATGGTTATCTAGCGAAAAAGAGTTGGATATTGCCACTGCTTTAGCTGGAAGTGGACCAGCTTATCTAGCGCTTATTGCCGAAGCACTTGCAGACGGTGCTGTAAAGCAAGGTCTAAGAAGGGATGATGCTATGAATATTATGCGAGGTCTTTTTGGTGGCTTTGGTGAGCTTATACAAGATGTTCACCCTGCAATTTTAAAAGACGGGGTAATGAGTCCTGGTGGAACTACTGCTGCTGGGTACGGTGCTTTAGAAGATGGAAATGTTAGAGCTGCATGTATAAATGCTATTGAAAAAGCATTTAAAAGAGCAAAAGAGCTGTAAAACATCTTACATGTAGGCTTGATATCTACATGTAGAATTAAATCTATAAAAACTTAAGTATCTCTTTTTCAATATCTTCTTTTTCTATAATAGTATTTTGAGCGATTTTTTTAGAAAACAGCCCTTTTACCATATCTGGGATTTCTAAAGAAGCAACCTTCGAGATTGATTCGAGTGCATCTACATCATTGGCGTCAACTTCACCAGTTAAAGCGTTTGCTATTACTGGAGAGAACTTTGTCCATTCTGCTGTCGAATATGCTATTGTCTTGATTTTTGGACTTGAGCAAGTCTCATAAGATTTCATACATGTAGCTGTATGTGGATCCATTAAGTAACCTTCTTGATTGAAAGTATCTTTAATGTACTTCTTACCCTCTTCTCCATTACAAAAGTCAGCATCGAAACTGTTTTGAAGCTTTACGAGTTCATCTTGTGTCAATTCATAAAAGTTTTTTGTTTCCAAATCTTCCATAAGCTCTCTGGTTCTCTCAAACCCGAACATATCATACAAAATTCTTTCAACATTTGATGATTTTAAAATATCCATGGCAGGTGAAGTTGTACCTACTACATGTAAATCTCTTAAATCATATTTTCCAGTTTTAATAAGTTTCGTTAAGACATTATTCTCATTAGAAGATATAATAATCTTCTCAACAGGAACTCCCATCTTCCAAGCATAATATCCACCAAGTGCGTTACCAAAATTTCCACTTGGAACATTTAAATACACTTTTTCACCCATAACAGTAGCACCTTGACGAACTAACTCCAAATAACTATGAATATGATAAATAATCTGAAAAATTATTCTTCCAAAGTTTACAGAGTTTGCAGCTGAAAGAGAGATGTTTTTTGCTTTTAGCTCTACTCTAAAATCATCAGAAGCTAAAAGTCTTTTTAGTGCATTTTGTGCATCATCAAAAACGCCATTAATTCCTATAACTTTCAAGTTCGGTGCATCTTCTGTAACCATCTGAAGTCTTTGAACATCACTGGTTCCACCATCTGGATAGAGACATGCAACTTGAACATTTGCACGATTTTTGAATGTCTCAAGAGCAGCAGGTCCGGTGTCACCACTTGTTGCAGCCAAGATAAGATAGTTTTCATTTCTTTTTTGCGCGATTGATGACAAAACAACGCCAAAAGGCTGAAGTGCCATATCTTTAAAGGCACGTGTAGGACCGTGATAAAGCTCACTTATATAAAGATTTTCTTTTACTTTTTTTACTGGAACAGGATTACTAGCGTCATCAAAATTATCATATAAGTCTAACGCTTCTTCTATAACACTTTTATCAATATCAATCTCAAAACGACTCAACATATCTGATGCTAACTCTTTGTATGAGGAATTAAGATGTTTATTTAAAAATTCTTCTCCAAGTTCAGGCAAGTTCTCTGGCACATAAAGACCGCCAAAAGAGGCAATAGGGCTTAAAATAGCTTGTGAAAATGTAACATATTGAGGTCTGTTTTTATCGTGTCCACGAGTTTGAATAAAGTTCATATTTTTCTCTATTAATTAATTTTTTGAAATTATATCAAAAAATATATTTTTATACATGCGCATCTTTGAACTTACAGCTGCTTAAAAATTTCTTCTCTTATTTTGATTATCATCATACTTTAAAAAATTAACTAAAATACCAACAAGCAAAGCAGTCGCTACTATCTCATACCCTATCATCCAGACAATTAAAAATGCACTCATATCCAACTGCTGAAAAACTGAAAAATTTCCGCTTGCTATAAATAAAAAAATGAATAATGCTCCAACAACATATGGTATAAAAAGAAAGTATAAAGGATACACAACCATCTCATACCCCTCTGGTGATGCCATATAAGAACTAAAATCAACTTTTTGTGAACTAAAAGAACTTGAGCCTTTTTTCTGTACGACTACATTCTCTTTTATAGTATGATTATTATCGAGCATCTGATTATAGTACAATAGATTATTATGATGAACTTCCATATCCTCTTTAGAATCCATAAATACACCTTTTTGATAAATTACTTATACAGGGTTATTATACATTTAAAAATATTTTATTTTATATCCATTACTGGAAGTAAATAAATATATAAACTTATTTTAATTTATTGAAAAAGTTTTGCAGGATTTATGTGGAATGATTTTTGTGTAGCCTCAAATATCAGCTCATCACTAACCCGTCCAATTGTATAGCCCTTTTTAATTTTTTTACCTTTTTTAATATTAGGTGAAATTTGAGAGAGATTTGCATATATAGTATGTAGTCCGTTATCATGCTCTACGATTACAATATTATCAAGCACAGCCGTTTTATCAGCATAAATAACTTTACCATTGAACACCGTTTTAACTTTTGTATTCTTTTGATTAGGCTTTAATGAAATAGATTCATTAAATACTTTTATTCCATAAATTGGGTCTGTATAGGTTCCATACTGTTTAGTGATCTTATATGGTTCAAATGGTGCAATAGTTTTTTCTCCATTGTAGTTTTTAGTTTTTACAGCCTGATAACTGCTTCCGTGTTTTTTAACTTTAGGTAAATCTTTATCAGAAATTATATCTACTCTATTAAAAGCTTTGGCTCTAGCTTCTTCCTCTTTAGCCTTTTTTATCTCATCAATTTTAATAATATTTAATTGTGCTAAAGTTTTCTTTAGCATATCTTGCTTATCTAAAATTTTCTTTAACTCATTTTTATATGACGATTTTGCCATTTCTAGCTTTTTTAGTGACTGCTTATTTTCTTCTTGAGTTTTTACTAATTCTATTCTTTTTGCATCAATATTTGCAATTGCCGCTTCCAAAGCATTTGTATGTTCACTTAAAATATTTATATTTTTAGCATTGTTATAAAAAATTTCATTTAGCTCTTTTATCTTTGTTTTAGAATTTTTCAACATTAGCTGAAGTACTTCATATTCAATAAGAGACTCTTCGCTTGCTGTGTACTCTTCTTCTAAAATAATTGATAAAGAGACACTTTGAGCTATTGTAAATACTAGTTCTTCTTCTAATTCATTTCCATCTTTTATCAAAATATCTTGAGAACTCTTCATCTCTTTTAAATGCTCAACATTTGATTGATAGCTACCCTCTTTTTCAGCGAGTTCATCTTGTAAATCTTTAAGATGTTTTTGTTGAATTTGAATCTCTTTTTTTTGTTTTTTTATTGCGTCTGCAGTATCATCCATCTTTTTATTTATATCTTCATGGTTTTTACTGTAGTAAATTATTTTAGAACTTGCAGTTGCAATTTTACTGTCAACACTTGTTTTTGCCTCTAAATTCAGAGAAATCAAAAGAGACATAATTAATAAATGAATCATACCTCTTCTTTGTGCCCTATTACTATTAAAGATGCCAAAAGTATTGAGATAGACATTGCTACGCCAAGTATTAATAAGTAGTCATCTACTGGGTTAAAAATAACTATACTTATTCCAATGTTATCAAGCTGTTGCAGAACCCAAGAGGATGAAGATACGTAAATAAACACTCCAAATGCTAAAAAGCTGGCAATAAGGGCATCTACAATTGCAAGTCTGAATAATACTGCAGAACGTAGCCACATAGCTGCTCCAAAAAGTCCCATAATATTCATACGCTCATTATGCTTATACTGCCAAATTTTAAGTTCTTTAAAGATAAGAAGGAGTGTAACGACAAGAACTACTATGGCAAAAAGTGCAACAACATTTTTAAATAAAAGCAAAAGTTTGTACGTAGTATCATGATTATGGGAGAAATCTTCTACTTTTGTAATTGAACTGTTTTTTAATAAATCTTTTGTTAGTTTTTTTACCTCTTGCGGTGTTGGATAGTATTCAAGACTTAATTTATAAAATTTTGGCAAAGTAATTTTTAAAAGCTCTAAATTACTACTTTTCATACCGTTGTTAAATCTTTTTATAACCGAATCAGGAGACAACTCTTCAGCATTTGATATTAATTTATTTATACACATTATTTCATCATTTGCCAGCTTTTTTTGACTAACTGCTATAACAGAATAATTATTTGCCAGATTCTTTTTATATGCATCAATTGATCTGTCAACTATTTGAAAAACCTGCATTGAAAAAAGTATACTCAAGAGTGCGATTACAAGCGATAGGTGATTTCTAACAGACTTCATGAATACTTCCATACTCGATATGTAAATGCTTATAATCAACGTTTAAAGAACTTGGAATATGATGAGTAACAACAATAACCGTAGTGTTTAGCTGTTCATTAGCACCTTCGAGTAGCTTCCAAATAAGCTCAGATGAATATTCATCAAGATTACCTGTAGGCTCATCTGCCAAAATAATAATAGGATTATGGGCAAGTGCTCTAGCCATAGCAACTCTCTGCTGCTCACCACCACTAAGTTCCAATGGATACTTTCCTGATTGATGGTTAAGTCTAACATGTTTTAAAAGCTTATCAACCTGATTTTGAGCAACACCTTTCACATAACCGCTTATTAATAGGGGAAGCATTATATTTTTATCTATACTCCACTCTTTGACAAGCTTGTAATCTTGAAAAACTATTCCAATGTGTCTTCTTAAAAAATTTAACTTTGAGCGAGAAACATTACCTAGCTCTACGCCCCCAACAGTAAGACTGCCTTGCTTTAATTTCAACCCTCCATAAAGAGACTTCAAGAGTGTAGATTTGCCACTGCCACTTGCTCCTGTTATAAAAACAAAGCTACCTGAACTAATTGAAAAGTTCGCTTTATTAATAATTGTCTCATTGTTGGAATATGATAGAGATAAGTCTTTGGCAATTATTACTTTATCCATGAAGTATTCCGTTTAAATATTCATGTGCAAGTAAATTACTTTTTGATTTAAGTGGAAGAGACGGAAAATATTTTGCCTCATTACCCTTAACAATAAGATATAGATGTTCAGGTCTATCAAAACTTCCAATTGAAATACGAAGCATAACACCGTCATTTAATCTATAAGAGCGCTCAAAATGAATAAATCCACCATCAAATTTTGCTATATTTTTATCTAGTTTTAAAATATCATCACTTGAGAGTTTTACATCAAAAAAGCTGAAATCACCATCTAAAGATAGTAACTCAGACTCTTCTTCATTAATCATAGTAATATCATAGATATTTTTTTCCATTTTTTTCCATCTATCTTCATACTTTGAACTAATGGCAATATCTTTGTTTTTATTGATATGTAGTGTAGTTTTATTAAAGGAGATAAATGTCTCATAAGAGTATGCGTAATAATTTTCACTATCAGTTCGAAGTTCTAACTTCCCACCAACCTTTAAAACTCTGTTAGCTTCTTTAATAAATGATGTTGATATAACTCTTCTGTGAGGTTTTTTATCCCATGGAACAGGGAAGTGTACATAAATCTTGCCAACTATATTTGAAGGTATCAGTTCCATAAAAAGTCTAGCATCATAATCAAGAACAAGCAAGTTATTAAGGTTTTGAATTGTTATCTGCTTTAGAACCTGCTCTATCGATGGTCTATGTATTTCAATACCTATGAACATAATATCAGGATTGTTTGCAGCTTGATGCAGAAGATGTCTTCCTGAACCAAAACCAACTTCAACTCTAATCTCTTTATCTATTTGAAAATTTGAAGCAAAATACTCAATTTTTTTCAAAGCACTAACTTCTTCAAGATGTACATTTTTTTGGTGTTCTGGAACATTTGAACTTATAATTTTCAACTCAGCTAGTTTTGCATAAGCCAACAATGCTTTGTGTACATTATATATAGATGCGGGTCTTGTTAGTTTATCAGTCTTTAAAAGGCTTCTATTCTCTTCTTCTTTAACAAGCAGAAAAAACACATCATCCTCTACTGTGACTGAAATTAATTTCTCTTCTTCGTGATTTATGTTATCTGCTATAAAGTTAAAAGAGACCCCACCTTCTTGTGCTGGAAATTTTATCTCTTTAAATTCTGATATATGTAAATGTGGCATTATTCTCGTTCTTTTAGTTAAAATCTTGTAAAGGTGTAATTAAGTCTTTTTTAGAGTTTACTTGCTCTTTTTCTAATATCTTTGGAGATTGTATAAATGCATCTATAACTAATAAATCTCCAACTTTAAGTTCAACTTCAATACTAGACTCAGATTTAATGCCATTGATATCTACACCAAACACTTTATAGTAATAAATTTTATCTGATTCTATCTCTGAGTCTATAAACTCTAAGCCATTGATACCTTCGAAATCTGCAATTGATTCATCAAATAAACTTTTCTTATACCTCTTTTGAACAATATAACTTTTAATCCTAGTGTCTTCTTTACTCCATGATATTTTGACTTTACCGTCAATTAATTTTGCCTCAACCAATGAAGGTGTTTTTGGTTTAACCAACGTTGTACCCATTACAGACTGTTTATCATTTTTACTCTCTAGACCATCTTTATCTACTACACTTACCCTGTAAAAGTACTGCTTGCCATCTTCTTCGATTGTATCAATATAAGAGTTATTAACTAAAATTGCTAGCAGTTTGTAACTTCCATCTATGTTTGAAGCCCTGTATAAGTTATATTTTAAAAAATCTTCAGCTTCACTTTTTTCCCATCTAATTTCAACTCTTCTTGAAAGGTCAGTTGTTGCGCTTATTTTACTTATATCTTGAGGCAATGCTTTTGTTGTAACTTTAACTTCTTCACTTGGCTTTGAAGTAATACCGTCATAAGTAAAAGCACGTATACGGTATATATAAGTATACTTATCTTTTAGCTTGGCATCTATATACTCCGCACTAAGTCTTCCCTCAACCGTTGCAATATCTGTCCAGACATTTTCTTCCAAAGTTCTTCTTTGAATTATATATGCCTTTACTTTTTGGTTTGTATGCGGTCTCCAGATTATTTTTGCACTTCTTGGCATACCTGTTCCAGCGTAAAGCCATGTAACAGAGTCCATAACATCAAGAGAGGTTAATATGGTCGATTTACTTGGTGTTGATTCTGCATTGTCGCTATAAGTTTTAAAATAATACCTATATTTTGAGCTAGGTTTAATTTTCAAATCAAGATAATGAGTAGAAAAACGGTTGTTTACTGTATCATAATACTCATCTTTACCATTGAATTTTTCATCCAGTGGTACCTTGTAAATATAAACACCTTTAACTCTTTGATCTTCTATTAATCCCCACTCAAGAGCTATAGCATTACTCTCAAGTATAGTTCCGCTTTGAGTAAGATTAACTAATGGCAGTGATTCATCAACAGTTGGCTCTTTTTTTGGTGTAGGTTTAGCACCACAACCACTAAGAATCAGTAGTGAAGCTGTGCAGAATGTAACTAGGGTCAATAACTTCATTTATTTGCTCCGGATTAAATTTTTTATCCATATACTCTCTCATATCTGCATCAAATGGTGCAATAAAAGATAGTTTTTCCTTGCTCGTTGGATGGATAAAGTATATTATATAAGCGTGGAGCAAAATTCGTTCCGATTTCTCTTGTTTTGGGCTTACAGCATAAATATGGTCACCAATTATATGACGATTTATACTTTCCAAATGAACACGGATTTGATGAGTTCTACCAGTAAATAGCTTACATGCAACAAGTTGATTTTTTTCATCACTTGAGAGAGTCAGAGCTTTAAACATTGTTGTAGCGTTTTTACCATTATTGTCCGAACATGCCATTTTAAGCCTGTTGCTAACACTTCTGGTTATATGTTTGTCTATGGTGGTTATATCATCTTTTAGCGGCGGATTAATTACCGCAATGTAATATCGTCCCATACTTTTATCTTGAAGTTGCGCAGATAAAAACTCATGAGCTTCATTATTTTTAGCAACGACCATTGTTCCACTTGTACCCTTATCGAGTCTATGGACTATACCGTGTCGCTCTTCTCCGCTTATTGTAGAGAGTCTAATACCTTTATGTTTTAGCCAATCAACCAAGGTTGCTTCTTTAACACTAGGAGCTGGATGAACTGTAACACCAGTTGGTTTATTTATAACCAATACATCATCGTCTTCATAAAGTATTTCAACATCAAAGTCAATTGCCAGTGCTGGTTTTTTATCAACATATGGAAATTCAACTCTTACATTCTGGTTTGCTTTTAGCTTAACACCGGCGCGAGCAACTATTTTATCATCAACATATACACACTCTTTTTTAATTAACTGCGCTATTTGTGAACGACTCTGCCCTATTACAGACGCCAAAAATATATCTAAGCGTTGAGCCTCTTCGCAAACATAACTTTCTACTTCACCCATTTTCTAGACCTTTTTTAAAGAAACTTTTTTATACATAAAACCGCTACTGCAAGTTTTGTGATACAATTTCATAATTTATTTTGGAGTTACAACTTGTGGAGAATTGATAAACGTATTTTAGCACAATTTGATTTTTTTTCTATTATCTTAATTCTTCCGCTAATCATTACTTCAAATTGGTTGATTAATGAGGTTGTTCCTGCTCTCGCCCAAAAACAAACAGCCTATGTTGGTGTAGCTTTTTTAGCATTTATTGGCGTATTTTTGCTCCCTATTCGCAGAATGAGTTGGTTAATTCCCCTAATATACTGGATAAATATAGGTTTGCTACTAGCGGTTGAATTTTTTGGTCACGCCAGACTTGGTGCACAAAGGTGGATTGAGATACCTTTTATAAATGCAACCATACAACCATCTGAATTTGTTAAACCGGCGCTTATTTTAATGCTTGCATACCTTATTCATAAGTCCCCTCCTCCAAAACAAGGCTATAGAATAAAAGATTTTTTAAAAATTAGCTTTTATATACTTTTGCCTTTTATCCTTATAGCAAAAGAGCCAGATCTAGGTACCGCTCTTGTTCTTCTTCTAATTGGGTATGGAGTTCTTTTTTTCATAGGTGTCTACTGGAAAATATGGGCCGTTATTATAGGAACAATTCTTCTTTCTTCACCACTTGTATATCAATATTTACTTCATGACTATCAAAAACTTAGAATAAAAGACTTTTTAAGTGAAAAACCTTCTTATCATGTTCAACAATCAATTATAGCCATAGGCTCAGGTGGATTAACAGGTAAATCAAAAGATGAAGCAACACAAACGCAAATGAGATTTTTACCTATCGCTACAAGTGACTTTATTTTTGCCTTTCTTGTTGAGAGAAGTGGTTTTTTAGGTGCTTTAGGGATCATACTTATATATGTTATGCTTATCTTACATCTATTGAGTTTGAGTGTCTTTAACACTGATTACTATATAAAAGTTGTAACTATATCTATATCTTTTATGATATTTATTTATATGGGTGTTAATATTGCAATGACTATAGGATATGCACCTGTTGTTGGATTGCCACTGCCAATGTTTAGCTATGGAGGAAGTAGTTTTTTAAACTTTATAATTCTTTTTGCTATCATGCAAAACCTTATAACTTTTAGATATAAAGATATGTACGATGACAGAGGAACAAAAAGTTTTTTATAAAACGTTTTATATATATTTATTTAATTTTTTATACACTACAATAAAAACAAAGGATTAATGTGCAAATAAATGATGAAATAAAATGGAATAATGTATACAGCGTAGGGATAGAAAATATTGACACTCAACACAAAAAACTGTTTGAGATAGTAAATCGTTTGTTATCCTTAGAAATTAGTTCAAATGAAACAGAAGAGATTAAAATAATATTATATGAATTTAGTGATTATATGAGAACCCATTTTGATGATGAAGAGATATATATGTTGTCAATTGGATACCCTGACATTAAACAACACAGAGAATTACATCAAAAGCTAGTTGAGAGCCTTGCTTTAATAATAAACACACCGGCAGATATAAATACTATAAAGACAGAGATGAACGTACTTGCAAAACAGATACTTGTTAATCATATCGTAACAGAAGATACTAAAATTTTTACATATAAACTATCTAAAGAGTATCCTAGAACATAAGTCTAAATAAATTAATATTGAAAATAAATGAGAAAAAAAGAGGTGGCGCGGTGGACGAGACTCGAACTCGCGACCCCCTGCGTGACAGGCAGGTATTCTAACCAACTGAACTACCACCGCACCTATAATTAAAAAGAGTGTTTTACAAAAAGTAAAACTTGTCACTAAATGGTGGGCACTACTGGACTCGAACCAGTGACATCTACCTTGTAAGGGTAGCGCTCTACCAACTGAGCTAAGCGCCCATTTATTAACTTTTCTACACCAATTTGTGGCGACCCCTAAAGGATTTGAACCTCTGTCCCTACCATGAAGTGATAGTGTCCTTGGCCACTAGACGAAAGGGTCACTTTCATAAACAATAAGGTTTACAACTATGGTGGGCACTACTGGACTCGAACCAGTGACATCTACCTTGTAAGGGTAGCGCTCTACCAACTGAGCTAAGCGCCCAAATTAAACAGAAAAACTAATGGCGCGGTGGACGAGACTCGAACTCGCGACCCCCTGCGTGACAGGCAGGTATTCTAACCAACTGAACTACCACCGCATATATTATTTTTAAGTTTAAAATGGTGTCCTGTGATGGATTCGAACCATCGGCCACATCATTAAAAGTGACGTGCTCTACCAGCTGAGCTAACAAGACGTTTTCCTCTATTTGTTAAGAGGTCGAAATTATAGGCAAATAGATTTCAATTGTCAAGACAAAAAGAGCTAAATTTAAAAAAACATATCTTTATCAACTAATAGCAACATTTTAATGCCAAAAAGTACGCTCTGATGCTGAATATAGTTTCTATCTCCACTTAAATTTAGATGCTCTTCTGCGTGCTGTTTTTTACTTCTTACACCTATATATATTGTACCTACTGGTTTATGTTCTGTTCCTCCACCCTCACCTGCAATACCACTTATTGATATTGAGTAGTCAGAACTACTGACATTCATGGCACCATCACTCATCTCTGAGACAACTTCTTTACTTACTGCACCACTCTTTTCAAGTATTGCGTTTTCAACACCAAGCCAGTTCTCTTTTAAAGTATTTGAATAAGTAATCAAAGAACCATCGAACATTTTTGATGCTCCATTGTTTTTTGTAAAGTAGTAAGCTAAAAGACCTCCCGTACAACTCTCGGCAAAACTCAGCTTCTTTTTATTGGCAGACAACTTATCAATTATATAACCTACCACACAAGATGCTGGTATAAGTTTTTTTGGCAATAGCTGCTTTGCTGAGTTTATAAACTTAGATATATCACCATATTTTTTACTTCTAACATCAATGCGAAGCCATCCATCAATTATATTTACTATATCTATATTTACGTCATATGTTTGTGCAATTGGGCTAAGTAATGCTACAGCGCTCTCCTTATCCTCTTCAAAAAGATGCAGTGTGGCTTTAGAGTCATGAAAGTAAAGCAGTATCTCTGGAAGTTTTTGCATCTCGTCTACATGTAGAACATTTATTTGAGAGCTATTATGTTCTAAGAGATAACTTCTATCCTCGAAAACTGAGCACTTAGAGGGTATAAGCATGTTTTCTTTTAGAATCTGATTGTCACCGGTTGCTGTGCAAATAACCTTCCCGATTGTTGAGAAATGCTGTTTTGTTGTTACTACTATAAGTTGGTTTAATGAGTTTAGTTCTTCTTCTAAATATAAGAAAAGAGAATTATCACTCTCTTTAAAAAATGTTATAGAATCAATAAAATCTGTTTTTTGTTCAATTTTTCTTATTACATACTCTCTTAATGGAGTGTTATATATAAATTTATTTCCAATGAATATAAGATGTAGTTTCATATAGTAAAAAGCCCTCTTCAGCAAATTTTGTTCGCTTATTATAGCACTGTTTTTACTATTTAAAGTGGTATTTAAAGACATAAAAGATATAATCCAAAAATTTTAATACACTTTTGAGGTACAGATGGACTATAAAGACACACTACTATTACCTACTACAGACTTTGCCATGAGAGGCAATTTGATAAACAATGAACCAAAAAGATATGCTGCTTGGGATGAAAATAAAATATATGAGAAAATGAAGAGTAATCGTAAAGATGCTCCAAGCTTTACTCTTCACGATGGACCTCCATATGCGAATGGAAATATACATATCGGTCATGCCTTAAATAAGATTCTAAAAGACATCATTATAAAACACAACTATTTCAATGGCAAATCTGTCCGCTTTACTCCGGGCTGGGATTGTCATGGTCTTCCAATTGAGCAGCAGGTTGAGAAAAAGCTTGGTGGCAAACAGAAAAAAGAGCTTCTAGAGACAGCAAAAGTCAGAGAGCTTTGTCGTGAGCATGCTGCTAAATTTGTTGATATTCAAAAAGAAGAGTTCAAGCAACTTGGCATCTTGGCTGACTGGAACAATCCATATGTAACTATGGACTATAAATTTGAGGCAAATATTTATAGAACACTTTGTAGTGTTGCTAAAAAAGGTCTTTTAATTGAACGCAGTAAACCTGTTTTTTGGTCTTGGGCAGAGAGAACAGCACTTGCAGAGGCTGAAGTTGAGTATGAAGATAAAGAGGATTATTCAATGTTCGTTGCTTTTGAACTCAGTGATGAAGCAAAAGCAAAACTTGGCATAGAAGGAAAAGCTGCTCCAGTTATTTGGACAACAACACCTTGGACTATTCCGGCAAACACAGGTATTTCTTTAAACCCACATGAAGAGTATGTTCTAACTGATTCTGGATACATCGTTGCTAAAAAACTACTTAACTTGCTAAATGAAACTGCTGTTTTAAGTGGACAGGCTGTTAAAACTTTTAAAGCTGTAGAGTTTGAAAATCTACTTGCTATAAACCCACTAAATGGAAGAAATTCTCGTATAGTTTTAGGAGAGCATGTTTTAGTTGAAAATGGAACCGGCTGTGTTCATACAGCTCCTGGTCACGGTGAAGATGACTACCGTGTAGGACTTGTTTATGGTTTAGAAGTTGTTATGCCTGTTGATGAGACTGGATGTTATGACAATACAGTTGTTCGTGATGGATTAATTCCAAACGCTGAAGAGTTTGTCGGAAAGCATATTTTTAAATGTAATGAAGCAATCCTTGAACTTATGGGAGAGAGTGTTCTACATGTATCCAAATTTATGCACTCGTACCCACACTGCTGGAGAAGTCACACTCCATTAATCTTCCGTGCAACAAAACAGTGGTTTATCTCTGTTGATGAGAAGCCTGAAGGTGAGTACAACACTCTTAGAAATATTGCTCTTAGTGAAGTGGAGAGAACTCTTTTCTACCCTCAAAGCGGAAGAAACAGACTAAAATCAATGGTTGAAAACAGACCCGACTGGTGTATATCACGCCAAAGAGACTGGGGAGTTCCAATCGCATTTTTTAGAGTAAAAGCTACCGGAGAGGTTTTACTTGAAGAGAAAGTTCTAAACTTTACTGCGATGATTTTCGAGATGCAAGGGAGTGATGCTTGGTACTCAATGCCAACAGAACAGCTTCTTTATCCAGGTTCAGGATACAAGGCGGATGAGCTTGAAAAAGTGACTGATATTTTGGATGTGTGGTTTGACAGTGGTTCAACTTGGAACTCTGTTTTAAAATCTCGCAATTACGATGCAGGAGAGTATCAAGCAGATTTATATGTTGAGGGTTCTGATCAACATCGTGGCTGGTTCCAATCATCAATGTTTTTAAGTTGTGCTGTTGAGCACAAAGCACCTTACAAAGCAGTTCTTACTCACGGCTTTACAGTAGATGAAAAAGGTGAGAAGATGTCTAAGTCTAAGGGTAATGTAGTTGCTCCTGACGCTGTTTTAAAAGAGTACGGCAGTGAAATTCTTCGTCTTTGGGTTGCTTCAAGTGATTATCAAAGTGATTTAAAAATCTCTCAAGGGATCTTAAAACAGACTTCTGAAAACTATAGAAAACTTAGAAATACTTTTAGAATAATGTTGGCAAACATTAACGATTTAGAGACTCTGACTCCATATTCTGAGATGGGAGAGTTAGACAAATGGATTTTAACTCACGCTAAAAATGTATTTAATTCTGTTCATAAATCATTTAGTGAGTATAACTTTGTTCACGGTATGAGCCTTTTAAACAACTTTATTGTAAATGAGTTAAGTGGAATCTACATAGATATAACAAAAGACTCTCTCTATTGTGACGGTTTAAAAGATGCTAAAAGAAACTCTAGTCAAAGTGCAATGGCAATTATGACAAAATCTCTTTTAGTTTTAATAGCGCCAATATTGACTTACACTGCAGATGAGATTATAGATAATGCTCCGGCAATCATTAAAGGTAATGCAGTTGATATTTTTGATTTTGTTTATGAAGAGATTCAAACTAGTGAGTCTAATTTTAATGCAGTTTACATGACTAAAGCCAGAGAAGCCTTTGGAACAATTGTTGATGCACTAAAAAAAGAAAAAACAATCAAAAACACTTTAGAGTTGGTTATTTCAACGGACTCACATGTAGCTCTTAAAATGGATAAAACTGAAGCTGAGGATTGGTTTGTAGTTTCAGGAATAATTGAAGAAAATGCAGAGCAAAATATACTTGGAACTTTTAAAGTTGATAACGATACTTTTGTTATATCAAAATCAACTGAGCACAAATGTCCAAGATGTTGGAAATACCAATCGGCTGACGAGGTCTCTACATGTAAGAGATGTTCTAAGGTCTTAAATGACTAATTTTACCCAGCCTGTAGAGAGTTCATTTATTATAACTACTATAGTAATAATATTTGTTCTTATTGGCATTGGTATATTTGCAGTGAAACAATTCAAGAGATAAAATCTGTCGCTTTGGCGACAAGCTTTAGTGCCATAGCGGCTAGCGTAGAAAATGGGACTTATTCCATTTTTGCACAAAAATACAGACAAAGGAAGTTTAGTGATAACATTAAAAGAAGCCCTAAAATTATCTAAAGATGAATTAAAAAAATTTAAAGAAGATTTAAAATCTAAGATTGAAGCAAAACCTGAACTCAATGCATATCTTGACGTAATCAATGCTGGTGATGGTGTTCCAATAGCTGTTAAAGATAATATTCAAGTACAAGACTGGTCTGTAACATCTGGATCAAATATTCTTCAAGGTTACATTGCACCATATAACGCGACTGTAATCAATAAAATGGCAAAAGCTGGACTAACCCCTTTTGGTAGAACAAATATGGATGAGTTTGCTATGGGTTCAACTACAGAGTCTAGTTTTTACGGTAAAACTCTAAATCCCCACAATAGTGACTATGTACCGGGAGGAAGTTCTGGCGGTTCTGCTGCTGCTGTTGCTGCTGGTTTAGCTATAGCAGCTCTTGGCAGTGACACTGGCGGAAGTATCCGTCAACCTGCTTCATTTTGTGGAATTGTTGGGATGAAACCAACTTACGGAAGAGTAAGCCGTTATGGCTTAGGTGCTTACGCTTCTTCTCTTGACCAGATTGGGCCTATGACGCAAAATGTTGAAGATGCGGCGATTTTATATGACATAATAAGCGGTCATGACGAAAAAGATTCAACTTCTGCAAATATGAACGATAAAGTTTCAGATAAATTAGACGCTTCGAGAAAGCTCAAGATTGCTGTTCTTCCTAAACATATTGAAAATGCAAGCGAAGATGTCAAAAAAGCTTACGAACTGGCAATAACTGAACTTAAAAATGCAGGTCATGAGATAGTTGAAAAAGAGTTGATGGATGCTAAGTTTGATATCTCTGCTTACTATATAACTGCAACTGCGGAAGCTACTACAAATCTGGCTCGTTATGACGGTATCCGTTACGGAAACCGCGTAACAGGAAAAAACCTTGAAGACACTTTCATTCAGACTCGTAGCAATGGCTTCGGCGATGAAGTTAAACGTCGTATATTACTAGGAAACTTTGTACTTTCAAGCGGATACTATGAAGCGTACTATGTAAAAGCACAAAAAGTACGTCATATTATCAAAGATGAGTATGCTAAGATTTTCGAAGATGTAGATTTGATACTTTCTCCAATCGCACCTGGTACTGCACCAAAATTCGGAGAGCTTAAAAACCCTATGGACATGTATCTGAGTGATCTCTATTCTATCAGTGTAAACTTGGCAGGCCTTCCGGCAATTTGTCTTCCTATAAACAAAGGTGCAAACGGTATGCCTGTCGGGCTTCAACTAATCGCTAAAGCCTATGATGAACAGACACTTTTTGATGGTGCTCTTGGCTTAGAAAAACAGATAAACTACGCTAAGTAAAACTCTATATAAGAGGCAAAAAATGGCTACATATATTAGTAACGGAAAAGAACTACTTGATGTTGAGTATGACGATATAGTAGAGATTAACGATATTGTTGATGGCATGAGAGTAATATCAAAAGATGTGCGTGATGACGAGTATGCTGTCTTTATGTTAGAGCTAAACGGCAATATATGCTGTTATGTTTTTGACGAGGTTTTTATCATAGGAAGAGTTAGTGGTTTTGAAACTCTTCAAGATGCAATCTACGCTTGGAACAACAATGAAATATAGCTGTATTTAGATAGTACAAAAACTGATTTACCTTTTTTTAACCACAAAAAAGCTATAATCCAAAAATTATAAAGAAATAAGCATATTATATTCTTAGCACCAAAGGATAACCATGAGAATTCGTAAAAGAGCATTGACATTTGAAGATGTATTATTAGTACCGCAGTATTCTGAAGTACTTCCAAAAGAGGTCTCACTTGAGAGTAAATTGACTCGTAACATATCACTTAAGATTCCAATGGTTTCTGCTGCTATGGATACTGTAACTGAGTACAGAGCGGCTATTGCTATGGCTAGACTAGGTGGCATCGGCATTATCCATAAAAACATGGATATTGAAGCTCAATGCAAGCAGATTAAAAAAGTGAAAAAAAGCGAGAGCGGTATTATTATAGACCCAATTTATGTACATCCAGATGCTACTCTAGCAGACGCAGATGCACTGATGAATGAGTATAAAATCTCAGGAGTTCCTGTTATTGATGCTCATAATAGACTGCTTGGTATATTAACAAATCGTGATATGAGATTTGAAAAAGATATGAGTAAGCGTGCAGATGAAGTTATGACAAAAATGCCTCTTATTACTGCTGAAAATGGGATATCACTAGATGATGCAGCTGATATTATGCATAAAAACAAGATTGAAAAACTACCTATTATTGATAAAGATGGATTTTTAAAAGGTCTTGTAACTATCAAAGACATTAAAAAACGTATAGAATATCCTAATTCAAACAAAGATGCTTTTGGTAGACTTGTAGTCGGTGGAGCTATAGGTGTTGGTCAATTTGACCGTGCAAAAGCACTTGTTGATGCCGGTTGTGATGTTTTAGTACTTGACTCTGCGCATGGTCATTCAAAAGGTATTTTAGATACTGTAAGAAAAATCAAAGAGACAATGGAAATTGATGTTATTGCAGGAAATATTGCAACAGCCGAAGCAGTGGAAGCACTTATTGAAGCTGGTGCAGATGCAGTAAAAGTAGGTATAGGGCCTGGTTCTATTTGTACTACAAGAATTGTTGCCGGTGTTGGTGTTCCTCAAATGTCAGCAATAGCTGAATGTGCTGAAGCTGCAAAAAAACATGGGGTTCCTGTTATTGCCGATGGTGGTATAAAATACTCAGGTGACATTGCTAAAGCTTTAGCAGTTGGTGCATCTTGTATTATGGCTGGCTCACTTTTAGCAGGTACAGAAGAGTCTCCTGGTGAAACTATAATGTTCCAAGGTCGTCAATATAAATCATACCGCGGTATGGGAAGTATTGGTGCTATGCAAAAAGGTTCAAATGATAGATATTTCCAAGAAGGAACAGCAGCTGATAAGCTAGTTCCAGAGGGAATTGAAGGTCGTGTACCATTTCGTGGAAGTATTGCAGGAATTGTTCACCAGATGATGGGCGGACTTCGCGCTTCTATGGGCTACTGCGGCAGCAAGGATATAGAAACTTTTTGGGATAAAGCAGAGTTTGTTGAGATAACAAGTGCAGGACTAAAAGAGAGTCATGTTCATGACGTTATTATCACTCAAGAAGCACCAAACTATCAGATTTAACCACCTGTTTTGCTATCAACCCTCCCCTTCTAACTTTAGAGCATTTTTTGCTCTAAGTAAGTGTTTAAAACAATTAATCGTATATAAAGAAATATTATATATAATTGCTGCTACTATGATATTAAAATACTAATTTTGCAAAATATTATGTCGGAGAAACACTAAATGAATATTTCAAAACATACTGCAAAATTAAAACTTTTATATGTTGAGTGCGATGAAGAGACAGTGGCCTCTACACTCCACATAATTAAAGATTTGTTTCTAGAGGTAGTTGTTGCAAAAAGTACTATCGAAGCTATAGAGCTATATAAAAAATATTTCTCCGACACTCACCATTATTATGACATTATCCTTTCTAATGTTGATATGCCAAATATGAACGGTCTAAAAATGTGTAAGGAGATTAAGGAATTTAACAAAAATCAGGTTATTGCTGTTACAACTACAAGCAGTGATTCAAAATATTATTTAGATGCTATTGGTATAGGTGTTGACAACTTTATACTAAAGCCAATCCTCAGCCTTGAAAGTATAAAACATACGTTAATAGATTTAGCAAAAAAAACAATACTGCAAAATAAACTTAACAATAAAGAGTTTTTACTTAGACAAAAAAAGAAAATTATTGATAAACATGTATATTTCACATCCTCAGACATAAATGGAAAAATCACAGATATATCAAAAGCTTATTTAGATTTCACAGGCTATAAAATGGAAGAAGTGATTGGAAAAAATCACAGTATTTTCAGGAATCAAGATTTAGATAATAATATTGTTCAAAACTTATGGGATACTATCTTAAAAGACAGAATATGGGTAGGTGAATTAAAAAACAATAAGAGCAGCGGTGAAGAGTACTGGATTAACACTACTATTACCCCTTTGTACAATGAAGAAAATGTAAAAATAGGCTATACCTCAATAAAAGAAGATATTACCAATCAAAAAAGATTAGAAGAACTATCCATTAAAGACCCGCTTACAATGCTCTACAACAAAAGAAATTTTGATTATTTTATAAAAAAAGAACTCAAGAACTCAATCTGGAAGAAAGAAAATTTTGCACTGTTACTAATTGAGATAGATTACTATACAGAGTTTAAAAACACTTATGGAAATGCTAAAGCAGATAATGCACTTATCAAAATATCCAGTATATTAAATAAATATACTGATTCAAAAACATACAATATATTTAAAATCAGCGAAGAAGAGTTTGCGGTTATAATTTTAAATAAAGATGACGCTTTTATAGAAAATTTCTCCTATGACTTGCTTAATTCTATTGAGGCTCTAAAAATAGATAATTGCCAAAGTAATGTGTCAAAATATTTGACTGCCACAATTGGGGGAGTCAATCTTGATACCATACTCTATAATATAAGCAACAACAATTTATATAATATAGCTGATGCTAATCTTAATCAAGCAAAACTTAATGGAAGAAATAACATACTCCTTAAAATTGACCACTCCTATGTTGAAAAATTAAAAAATATAGATAGAGTAACAAAACTTCCAAACAGGATTGCTTTACTACAAGATATTTCAGTGTTGCAAGAAGAAGCAATGCTAGTACTACTACATATTAATCAACTTAACTCACTAAAAGATATTTATGGAGATAAGTATGCAACAGATCTAGTAATACAAAAATCAAAAGAATTACTATATGTACTAAAAGAAGAAGAAGCTTCACTTTATAGTCTCAACTTAAATGAATTTGCTATCTTAGTAACAAATAAAAAATTATTTGAGAAGTATTTTTCACTTTTAATACACTCTATCTTAATGCCTAATGATGAAGATGAAAATAGCATAAGCACAAATATTCTTGCTGATTTTACAGCTGGAGTTTCATACGGTATTTTAAATGTATTTAATCATGCTGATATTGTACTTCAAGATGCAATAATTTCTAAAGAAAATTATAAAATCTACAGCAGTAATCAAACAGCAAAACAACTGCAAAAAGACAATCTTGACAGATTAAGCATCTATAAAAATGCCCTTCACAAAGGAAAAATAATCCCTTATTTTCAGCCAATTATAGATACTTTAGATAACTCAATAATTAAATATGAAGCACTAGCCAGACTAGAAACAGATGATGGGGAGATAATATCTCCATATTACTTTTTGGATTCTGCAAAAGAAGATAAGACTTTTGAATTTTTCACAAGACAGATGATGCAAAAAGTATTTAATGTATTTGAAAAAAATGATGTAAATATGTCAATAAACCTTACCTATGAAAACATTACGTCTAAAACTATGCTTGAATACATCAAAAACAGGCTAAATAAGTATGGAGGAGATGGTATCACTTTTGAAATTGTAGAATCTGAAGATATACTCGACTATAAAAGAATAAAAGAATTTATCTCAATGGTTAAAGAGTTTGGATGCAAAATCTCTATTGATGATTTTGGTTCTGGATATTCAAACTTTACAAACATAACACAACTAGATATTGACTATATTAAACTTGATGGCTCATTGATAGAAAAGATAAATATTGATCTAAATATTAAGCATATGATTAAGGGGATTATTTCATATTCAAAAAATGCAAATATTAAAACTATAGCAGAATATGTCAGCACGAAAGAGTTAGACGACAGTGTTAGAGAGCTTGGTATTGATTATATTCAAGGTTACTATTATGGCGAGCCTAAAAGTGCTGATAGTTATGGACTGCTGTAATGAGTGAAATAAGATATGCTGGATTTTGGATTCGTTTTTTTGCATCTCTACTTGATACTATTCTTTTAGCTCTTCCAGTAGCTATAATTATCTATTTTTTAAGTGATGGAAACTGGTTTGACTTTGCACAATATCAAAAAAACATGGCTTATGCGATGAGTGGAAATGCAAGCAAAGCTCTATCGTCACAACCACAAATGTCAATGAAGTGGGAACTTCTTTTTGAAGTTTCAGTCTTAATAGTGACTATGATTTTTTGGAGAAGATGGAGAGGAGCAACTCCTGGTAAAAAATATCTACATGTAAAGATTGTAGATGCTAAAACTTTTCAAGACATTGACAATAAACAGGCAATAACCCGCTCATTTGGCTATATAGTCTCTACTTTAGCTTTTCTCATCGGTTTTTTAATGGTTGCATTTAGAAAAGATAAAAGAGGACTTCATGACCTTTTAGCTGGAACTGTAGTCATTTATGACTACACAGAAGATATCTAGCGCTGTTTTTACTTAAAATCAAAATGTCCAAATATTAAGTCATTTTTGATAAAATAACAATATTTTTTTAACACTAGGAAAACACAATGGATTTACAAACAAAAGCGCTACATGCAGGTTATGAAAAAGATTCTCAGGGGACTATGGCAGTTCCTATTTATATGACTACTGCTTATGAGTTTCGTGACGTAGAACATGCTGCAAATTTGTTTGCTTTAAAAGAGTTGGGAAACATCTATACTCGCCTTAACAATCCTACTACTGATGTGTTTGAAAAAAGATTTGCCCAGCTTGAGGGTGGGGAAGCTGCTATTGCAACATCAAGCGGAATGAGCGCAATTTTTTATGCTATTGCTAACGCTGCTGAGGCTGGTGATAACATAGTGTGCGCAAAACAGCTTTATGGTGGAAGTCTAACTTTAAATACTCACACTCTTAAAAGGTTCGGTATTGAGGCTAGGTTTTTTGATGTTCATAAACCAGAGCAGATAGAGACTCTTATAGATGACAAAACAAAGGTTATATTTTTTGAGTCTTTAACAAACCCAAGTATTGATGTTGCGGATATTGAAGCTATTACAAAAGTTGCGAATAAGCATGGAATTTTAACCGTCGTGGATAATACTGTTGCAACACCTGTTTTGTGTCGTCCTTTTGAATTTGGAGCAGATATTACAGTTCACAGTGCAAGCAAATATACAACCGGTCAAGGATTGGCTATCGGTGGTATTTTAGTTGAGAGAAAAGAGTTGGTAAATAAGTTAAAAAACAACCCTCGCTATGCCCACTTTAATGAGCCGGATGCCTCTTACCACGGTTTAGTATACACAGAAGTAGGTCTGCCTCCTTTTACGCTACGTGCACGTCTTTCTCTGCTTCGTGATTTAGGTGCTGTTGTATCTCCGTTTAACTCTTGGCTATTTATTCAGGGTATAGAAACACTATCTCTTCGCATGAGAGAACACTCTAAAAATGCTCTTGCTTTAGCTGAGTTTTTAGAGTCACATGTAGATGTGAAAAAAGTTAATTACCCAGGTCTAAAAAGTAACTCAAACTATAAAAATGCTCAAAAGTATTTTGAAGATGGAGCATGTAGCGGACTTTTAAGTTTTGAGGTAGATAGCTTAGAGCGTGCAACAAAAATAGTAAACGCTACAAAACTCTATTCACTGGTTGTAAATATCGGTGATTCAAAATCAATTATAACTCACCCTGCTTCTACAACTCATCAACAGCTCTCAAATGAAGAGTTAATTGCATGTGGAGTACCTCAGGGACTTATTAGAATATCTTGCGGTTTAGAGAGTTCTGCTGATTTAATAGCAGATATGAAACAAGCATTGGAGGCTTAGGCTATAACCTATATATTAGCATTAAGTCGTTTTCGCTAGAATAACACTATTATTTTATGGAGAGTTAAGAACTTGTCACTGAATTTAAAAACACATACGGAACACTTTACTAACCCGCTCTATCTGGAGAGTGGACGTATTTTAGAGCCTTATGACATAACTTATGAGACATACGGTGAACTCAATGATGACAAAAGCAATGTTATTGTGATTTGTCATGCACTTACAGGTTCTCACCATTGTGCCGGCATTTATGAGAATGAAAACAAAGCTGGATGGTGGGATGGTCTTATCGGTTCAGGAAAAGCTATAGACACAGATAAATATTTTGTAATATGCACGAATGTCATTGGGAGCTGTTTTGGTTCATCTGGCCCTATGAGTCCTAAAGTTCCACATCACGAACCTTATCGCTATAAGTTTCCGGTTGTCACAATTAAAGACATGGTAAAAGCTCAAAGAATTCTTTTTGACAGACTAGATATTCACAGGGTACATGCAATTATTGGGGGGTCAATGGGTGGAATGCAGGCCTTACAATTTGCTATACATTATCCTAATTTTGCAACAAAAATCATCTCTATGGCGGCAACACATGCGACTCAGCCATGGGCCATAGCTTTTAATAAAGTTGCTCAAGAATCTATACTTAAAGACCCCGACTTCAAGCAGGGTTATTATGACCCTGAAGTTATAAAAGAACAAGGGCTGTCAGGTATGGCAGTTGGTCGCATGGCAGGTCATATTAGTTTTTTATCACACGAATCAATGAGAAAAAAATTTGGCAGAGAGTATAAAAGAGATGATGGTCTTTATGAGTTGTTTGGTAAGTTCCAAGTTGAATCGTACCTAGAGTATAACGGATATAATTTCACAAAATGGTTTGACCCTTTAGCATATCTATACATTACAAAAGCTATTAATCTTTTTGATTTATCTCGTGGATTTGACTCACTTAGTGAAGCCATGACAAAAGTTACTGCAGAGCTGCACCTTATCAGTTTTAGAAATGACCAGCTTTTTAAAAACTTTGAAATGAAAGAACTAAGTGATACACTTACAGAAGTTGGAAATAAAAACCACCACTATATTGATGTAGATAGTGATTATGGACACGATGCTTTCTTAGTTGAGCTTGATAAATTTCAAGATTATGTATCGGATGTACTAAAATAAACAAGGAGCTAGTATGAAAATTTTCATAATAACACTTTTATTTATCACTTCTCTTCTTGGAGCTCGCATTGATGAATTTGCTAAAGAGGCTGGATACATGAGAGAATATGTTTCCGCTCTAAAAATAGCAAAAAAAGAGAACAAAATGGTTATGCTTCTTTTGGTGGCCGATTATTGCCCGTGGTGCAAAAAATTTCAGAGAAAAACCCTGCAAAGTTCACCTCTTTCAACTAAAATAAAACAAGATTTTATCCCTGTAATTGTAGACAAATACAGAGAAAAAGAGCATTATCCGAGCATATATAGCAATTCATCGATTCCTGCTGTATTTTTTATTGACCCCAAAAGTGAAAACAGCTTATTTAAATCTATCTCTTATGTCAATAAAAAAGATTTTTTATCAAATATAAATGAAGCAATAGCCATTTATAAGGAGAAATCAAAATGATTAAAAAACTACTCATTATCCTGTTTACATGTAGCTCACTCTTCTCCTCTTCAATGTTTACACTAGACAACGTTAAAAAACTAAAATTTCATTTCACAAACTATACAACTTTTATGAAAAAAGAAGAGAATGAGAGTATTAAAAAGCTTATTGTAAATAAACTTCAAAAAGAGGGATTTACTTTTGGAGAAGTTGATCCAATTTCATTTGTTGTAAAAATAAAAGCGAGAGAAGTGGCTGAAGAAGAGTACATTATAAGTATTTTCATTGGCTTAGCTGAAGAAGTAACCACAAATCGAGAGAACAACATAAAAACACACGCTTTTACTTATTTGCAAGACACTCTTATTGAATCAGAAAACCCGTATGAGGATACTTTTGAAGCAATAGATTATTTGACATGTCAATTTTTAACAGCATACAGAGAAGATAATCAATAAACATATCAATAGGATAAAAAATGGCTAAAGAAAAACTTACTAAAGAAACCGAAGGTTTTACTAAAGAAACCGAAGGTTTTGAATCAAAACTAGAGAGTGCTAAACAAATTTTAGAAACACTTATGAACCCAGATATAACTTTGCAAGAGAGTGTAGAGGCTTATGAAAAAGGGATGAGTGAGCTAAATAAGGCACAGAAAATTCTCGAAGATGCAGTCATTAAGATTACAGAGATAAAAGAGAAATAGTGAAAGCGGCTGTTTTACAACTTAGTGCTCAGGGGATGAGCTCCACAAAGCTATATAACTACATTAGAATTGCACATAAAAAAGGGGTTCAAATTTTACTTCTTGGTGAGTATATACTAAACCCATTTTTTAAAGAGCTACAAACTCTGACTATAAGTATGATAAAA
Organism: Candidatus Sulfurimonas baltica; assembly: GCF_015265455.1. NCBI lineage: Bacteria > Pseudomonadati > Campylobacterota > Epsilonproteobacteria > Campylobacterales > Sulfurimonadaceae > Sulfurimonas > Candidatus Sulfurimonas baltica. Next base: position 1,698,905 of record NZ_CP054492.1, read on the forward strand.
GAGCAAGGGCTTCATCAAAGCAAGATTTTAAGAGAGTTGGCTGTAAAGTACAATATGACAATTATTGCACCTTTGGTAGTTGTAAAAAAACAAAAAGTTTATAAAACAATAGCAAAATTCTCTCCATCATCAACCTCTTATTATCAGCAGCAGATTCTGATTAATTATACCCATTGGAATGAAGAGAAATTTTTCAGTAATGATATAAAACCGATTGCAGCACCTCTTGTTTTTAAAATTGATGGTTTCAAATTTGCCGTTATGAGTGGATTTGAACTTCATTTTGATAAAATGTTTGAGCAAATATCTTCCAAAAATATAGACTGTATTTTACTTCCAAGCGTTTCTACTTTTGATTCATTTCAGAGGTGGAAATCACTTATTCTTTCCCGTGCTTTTACACAAAACTGCTACATATTAAGAGCAAACCGTATTGGTGAGTACATAGATAAAGAGTTCAGTTGGAAATTTTATGGAGATTCACTCCTAGCATCGCCAGATGGTGAACTTCTTGAGCATTTAGGGAACAAAGAAGAGTTGATGATAGTAGATATGAGTCATGCAGAGGTTGTTTATGCAAGGCGCTCTTGGGGATTTAAAGAGGCAATAAATAAAAGGAACTCACTATGATTAAATACTTCAACCGTCAAATACAACTTTGGGGAGAAGAGACTCAAGAGTTGCTTCAAACCAAAAAAATTGTTATAGTTGGTGCAGGCGGGCTTGGAAGTTCTTTGGCTTTTGCTCTTGGTGCCAGTGGCATCGGTGAGATTCATATTGTTGATTTTGACGAAGTGAGCCTACATAATATACACCGTCAGATAGCCTTTAAAATGGGTGATGAGGGGAAGAATAAAGCACTTATTAATGCAGAAATTATTGAGCAAAGATGTCCCTATGTAAAATCTATTGCTCATGAGTGTAACTTTGATGAGTTTAGTAAAAAAAATATTGAAGTCGATTTAATCATAGATGCAACAGACAATCTTCAAACCAGAGCAGAAATTGACAATTACGCAAAAAGTAAAAACAGACCTTGGGTTTACGGGAGCGTAGAGGCTTTTCATGGACAGGTGTGCTTTTTTGAGAGCTCTCTTTTTACTGATGCCTTTAAAATAACTTCTCAAACTCCAGCTGGAATTGCTGCACCTATTGTTATGCATATTGCTTCACTTCAGGCGAACTTGGCACTTAGATATCTCGCCGGTTTGAGTGTGCAAAAAGACAAGCTTTATTATCTGTTTTTTAATAATGAGGGAGAACTTGTTACTCAAAAGTTTGGACTTCCAAAGTGCTAAAAGTGAAACTTTTTTATATAGTATTACTCTGTTTTAATCTATTTGCGAACGAGCATAAGGCAGATGAAAAAACTTCTTTAAGCTTTTTAGATTCCATCTCTAAATATGAAATAAACATTGGCAGCGGTTCAGACAGCGATATTTATGTTTTTGTTGACCCGCTATGTTCACTCTCACAGAAATACATAACTAAAATTTATGAAGATAAATCACTTCAGTTACAAAATACTTATCATATTTTTCTACTTGAGCTTACAAGATTTGAATCCATTGAGTTTATCCAATATATTTATCAATCTGAGAATCCTAAGTCCACACTTTTAGAGATAATGCTTAACAATAACACATTTATAGATTTTGACGAGTTTGAAGCAAATGAAAAAACATTGCAAATTATTGATGACATTTCAAAATTTGCCAAGAGCCTTAATATTAAACTCAGACCATATTTGATTTTTTTCGACAGAGATGCAAAGTTTTGCAGAGATTCAGAAGGGGTTGCCCCATGTCTGGCAAATGAATTTAATGAGTAGTTTATACATTTAAGCTATAATACCGCGATTATATAAAGGCGATAAAATATGAATTTTGAACCATATCCATTTGAAAAACTAAACAATTTACTTCAAGAGATAACACCAAACAAAAACTATTCTCCATCTGCTTTGACCATAGGTGAGCCGCAGTTTGAAACTCCGGAATTTATACAAAAAGCTCTTTGTCAAAGCTCTAATCTGCTGAAAAAATACCCCCTTACGACAGGCGAAGCAAAACTAAGAGAAGCTCAGCGTGGATTTGTATTGAAAAGATTTTGCGTAGAGCTTAGTGATGCCCAGATAATACCGACTTTTGGAACACGCGAAGTGCTATTTAACTTTCCCCAATTTTTTCTATTTGACAAAGAAGAGCCCACTATTGCATTTACAAACCCTTTTTATCAGATTTACGAGGGTGCAGCCATAGCATCGAGAGCTAAAACAATTCACCTGGACCTAAATGAAGAGAACAATTTTAAGCCGGAGATAGATGAAGAGAAGTTATCTACATGTGATCTTGTTATTTTAAACTTTCCAAACAATCCCACAACTTCTACTCTAACCATTGATGAGCTTGGAGCGTGGGTTTTACTAGCTTTAAAACATAATTTTGTGCTTATAAATGATGAGTGCTACAGTGAAATATATACAGAAAAACCTATCCCTTCACTCCTTGAGGCATCCCTACATGTAGGGAATAATACCTTTAAAAATATTTTAGTAATCAACTCCATATCCAAGCGTTCATCTGCGCCCGGACTTCGCTCGGGATTTATTGCCGGCGATGAAAATATCTTAAAAGAGTATATGAAATACAGAACATATATTGGTTGTGCTTCCCCTCTTCCCCTTCAATATGCGGCTACAGCAGCCTGGATGGATGAAGAACATGTAGAAGCGGCGAGAGAAATCTACAAAGAAAATTTTAAACTGGCAAAAGAGATTTTAGGGGTAGCTACTCCAGATGCAACTTTTTACATATGGCTCAAAGTTCCAAACGCAATAGATTTTACAAAAAAACTCTACAGAGAGTACAACGTAAAAGTGCTCCCGGGTGAGTATCTCGGCAGAGAAAACAGAAGTGGCGTAAACCCTGGAGAAGGCTTTATTAGAATTGCTTTAGTAGAAAATGTAGAAAAAACCAAAGATGCATTGTTAAGAATCAAGGAGTGCCTATCATGAGTAAAATAGAAAAATTAAAAGCAGAGGTTCTTAAAGCCCAACAAAGTGCCGACATAGCTTCACTGTATATTTTAGAACAGCGTGCACATGAGACTTTTGATGAAGATACACTAAATGGATTTTATGCAAATATACTTGATTTGGCGCTTGAAAAGCTGACGGACACATTAGAAGCTCATAGAGTTATGGACATGAATGAAGTTCAGGATTTTGCTACCATCAGAGCACTCTATGAGTATGCGATAGAGCATTACAGTGCTGGCGCTGTAGCAGATGCAAGTGCATTGTTTGAAGTGCTTAGCGGACTTACAGGTGACACAAAATTTTCAAATGCATTAAAGTTCCACTGGGTAGCCTCTAAAGAGAACTTATCTTTGGACGATTTTCTGGCAAACATAGCAGATATTGATGCTACTCAAGCAGCTGGAACTTTTTATATTAGCTGCTTTACAAAAGAGGCACAAAAATTGCTGGACAAATCCCAAATAGATGGGGAGTAAGCGCATGAAAATACATTTTATTGGAATCGGTGGGATCGGCATATCAGGTCTTGCACAGTACATGCATTTCAAAGGGCACGAGGTCAGTGGCTCTGACATCTCTGAGAGTGTAATTACAAAAAAACTTAGCTCACTCGGCATAGCAGTTACAGTTCCTCACTCTGCTAGTGCAATAAATAACCAGGATTTGGTTATTCACTCTGCAATTATAAGTCCTGACAATCCAGAAATTGTAGAGGCAAAAGCAAAAGGGATTGAAGTTCTTGCTCGTCGTGAAGCTTTACTTAAAATTCTTGACACATCAAAAGTATACTCCGTTGCAGGTGCTCATGGAAAGAGCACAACGACAGCAATACTAGCAGCTATAATGTGCGGTTCTGCAATTATCGGTGCAGAATCAAAAGCTTTTGGCTCAAATGTCAGATATAACGCAGATACAGATATCATGCTTTTTGAAGCTGATGAGAGTGATGGAAGTTTTATAAATTCAAATCCACACTGCGCAATTGTAATCAATGCTGAACCTGAACATATGGAGTATTATGACTACAACTACAAGCGTTTTTATGAGTCATATAAGACTTTTATAGAATCTGCTCCCTGTCGTGTACTCAACGCTGAAGACCCATTTTTGGCTACATTACAAGATGAGATAGATGCAAGCTGGCTCTACCCGACAAAAGATATTACAAATATAGAGTTTATACTTATTAATGATGAGCCGCATACAAGGTTTACACTTAAAGATTTAGGTAACTTTGATGTTTGGGGATTTGGAAAGCATATCGCTCTAGATGCGGCTTTGGCAATTCTTGCTGCAAATGAATCTATGGATATTGAAGAGATTAGAGAAAATCTACTCTCATTCAAGGGGATAAAAAAACGTTTTGATATAGTCGGAGCGGAACAAGGAAGCGTAATAATAGATGATTATGGGCACCATCCAACAGAGATAAAAGCAACCTTTGAGTCAGTTAAAGAGTATGCACTTTTAAAAGGTTTCGACAAAATAACTGCTATTTGGCAACCGCATAAATACTCTCGCACAATAGATAATCTTGAAGAGTTTATAAAGTGTTTTGAAGGGGCTGCGGAGCTTATAATTCTGCCTGTCTGGCCTGCCGGTGAAGCAACTAGAGAGATTGACTTTAAAGAGAAGTTTAAAAGATACAACCTCACTATGGCAGACAACATCACAAGAGCCAACAACACCATTACTGTCATGAAAGACAAAGAGGCGCTTAAGACTTTAGATAAAGGCCTTATTATCGGTTTTGGTGCCGGAGATATAACTTATCAAATAAGAGGTGCTATCTAGTGGCATATATTGCAGGACTTGTAATTGTAGGGTTTTTCTTTTTAACCTTACACTACTTTACGGAATTAACAAAACATCAAAAAACTTTAGTAACATTAAGTGTATTGGTTGTTGTACTCTCAGCAATCGGGTTTAATAAATACAGCAATCATCAAACACAAAGCATGCTAAATGCTGTTATGAAATTTAACCAAGAAAAAACAATTAAATGCGATGGCATTGATGTAAACAGCAGTAACTATACACTGAGCATTGGAACATACACTTTCATAGGCAAAGAGAAAACTCCAAACTACGGCCAGATGATTAGCGCATCTACATGCGAGTAGAAAAAACTTCAAAGATTGATCACCTAATCAATCAGCTCGACTTAAATGAACATATAAACTCATTTAAGCAGTTTTTCTCAAGAGAGAGCTCTCTGTACATTGAGGGTGACCAAGAACTTCACTACAAATACATAAAATCACTTGACACCATAGAGTTTAAAGCACCGCCTAAAGTAGCCGACTTTTTTACTATTAAAGGGCATCTGAAAAAACATGGTGTTTTGAATTTTGAACAGATTTTTGAGATTGTAAAAGTTGTCAGATATTTTCGTTACTTTAAAAGCCGTGAATTAGACGGTATCATCGGTGAGTGGATGAGTAAGTTTATAATTGATGAGAAGTTCAATGAAGTAGAGAAGTACTTCACTCATGATGGAAAATTTGAAGAGAACCTTGATGAAGTGCTATTTGGTTTGGGTGCGAGGATAAGAGAGCATAAGGCCAATATGAGTGGCTCTTTAAAGAGGCTACTGCTTAGTTCAAAACTATCTTCATATCTAATAGACTCACAAGTACATTTAATAAACGATGAGGAGTGTGTTTTAGTTCGTGGCGGATTTAATCATGTGCTTAAAGGTGCAGTAATTAGCAGAAGCAGTAGCGGAGGCTTTTTTGTCTCACCTGATTCTATTTTGAAATCTAAAGAGCAGATACGATATATCAACCAAGAGAGAGAAGCGATATTTTACAGATATGCAAAAGAGTTTTCCGGCAAACTTTCTGAACTTCAGCTTTTCATAGCTTTTATAGACAAAGAGTTTACAAAATTTGACAACTATCAGGCTAGAGTTTTGTTTGCCCGCTCTTCAAACCTGCAGATTATCAAGTCAAAAAAAGATTCTAAAATAATTTTAGATGCCTTTTACCACCCTGCTATCCACAATGCAAAACCCATACATGTAGACTTCTCTAAAAATATACTTATGATTACCGGCGTGAATGCCGGAGGTAAGACTATGCTTTTAAAGTCTATATTGGCGGCTGCTTTTATGGCGAAATATATAATACCGATGAGGCTCAATGAAAACAGGTCACATGTAGGAAGTTTTAAAAGTATTTTAGCAATTATAGATGACCCGCAAAATGTTAAAAATGATATCTCAACTTTTGCAGGGCGAATGCAAGAGTTTTCAAAAATATTTGAGCACAAAGAGGCTCTTGTCGGTGTAGATGAGATAGAACTCGGAACTGACAGCGACGAAGCTGCTGCCCTGTTTAAAGTAATTCTGGATGATTTGATTAAAAGGGGTCAAAAAGTTGTAGTTACTACCCATCATAAACGTTTAGCTGCTCTTATGGCTGACCGTGACGATGTAGAACTTATGGCTGCAATATATGATGAGGCTAACAGAGTTCCAACATATGAGTTTATGCATGGGATTATAGGTAAAAGTTACGCTTTTGAAACGGCGAGCAGATACGGGATCTCAAACAACATAGTCAATGAAGCAAAGATTGTTTACGGTGACAACAGCGAAAAGCTGAGCCTGCTCATTGAGAGAGGCTCACAGTTAGAGCGTGAACTAAAACAAAAGCACAAAAAAGTTGACGAGAAACTAGAAGAGTTAAAAGCAAAAGAGTTAGATATAAAAGCTCAAAGAGAAAAGCTTTTTTCTGAACTTCAAGAGCAGAGAGATGCGCTGAAAAAAAGCTACGATGTTGCAATAAATGAAGCCAAAACAGCTGCACGCGCCGGTGATACAAAGGCTATTCACAGAGCTATGGATAAGGCGAACAAGAAGCTCCCTAAAGAGAAAAAAGAACAAGACATCATTCAACAAGAGTTCAAAGTTGGAGAGAGTGTTAAATACCACAGCAAAAAAGGTGTTATAGTCTCTATAAGCAGTAATAAAGATGCCATTTTAGAGATTGAAGGGATGAGAGTTCGTGTAAAAACTTCACAACTTCGTCATACTCAAATCGTAAAACAAAAACCGCGTACAGACGTAAATGTAAACGTTGAAAAAAGAGCCGGACTAAAGTGTGACCTTCACGGAATGAGGGCAGATGAAGCAATAGAGGTTTTAGACAAATTTATTTCAGATGCACTTATAAACGGTTGGGATGAAGTTATAATCTATCACGGTATAGGTACAGGGAAACTCTCATATGCTGTTAAAAACTTTCTAAAAGCTCATCCGAAAGTTAAAAAGTTTGAAGACGCACCACAATATGCCGGCGGTTTTGGCGCCAAGATTGTTACACTTTAAATTATATATAATTATCTAACGAGGGAAAAATGAACGATATTTTTAAACCAAAATTCTTCACTCTGCTAAAAGAAGGCATTACTAAAGAACAGGTTATATCAGATATTTTTGCCGGAATTATTGTAGGTATTGTAGCGTTGCCTCTTGCAATAGCATTTGCAGTTGCCTCTGGTGTCTCACCTGAAAAAGGTATAATAACAGCAATTGTCGCCGGATTTATAATATCACTTTTAGGCGGAAGTAGAGTTCAGATTGGCGGACCTACTGGAGCTTTTATTATAATTTTACTTGGTATTGTCCATCAGTACGGGATAGAAGGTCTTCTTATCTCTACTATGATGGCTGGTGTTATTCTAGTCTTGTTTGGTCTACTCAGACTTGGTACACTCCTTAAATATTTTCCACATCCTCTGATTGTTGGCTTTACAAGCGGGATTGCCGTAGTTATAGTTTCAACACAGATGAAAGATGCTTTTGGACTAAACATAGAAAAACTTCCCTCTGAATTTTTGCAAAAGTGGGAACTCTATTTTACTCATCTCAGCGACATGAATCTATATGCGTTAGCCATAACGCTCGTGACAATGATGATAATTATCTACTCTAAACATATAACTGCAAAAATACCTGGCTCTTTTATAGCAATTATTTTTATTACGGCAACGGTTAATATATTTAATATTCCAGTTACGACAATAGAGACTTTTTTTGGAACAATTTCAAATGAGATAACTTTCTCCCTGCCCCATTTTGATTTAAATAATTTCACTATGTATCTTGCACCCGCTTTGATTATAGCACTTTTAGGGGGTATAGAGTCCCTTCTCTCTGCTGTTGTAGCTGATGGTATGATAGGCTCAAACCACAGATCAAACACTGAACTAATAGCCCAAGGCATTGCAAATATTGCAACTCCTCTTTTTGGAGGGATACCGGCAACAGGAGCAATTGCCAGAACCGCGACGAATGTGCAAAATGGAGGGAGAACACCAATCGCCGGGATGGTTCACGCTTTAACTTTACTCTTAATAATGTTGTTTTTTATAGATTTTGCAAAACTGATTCCTATGTCATGTCTGGCAGGTATTTTACTGGTTGTAGCCTACAATATGAGTGAATGGCGCTCTTTTGTCTCTATCTTAAAAGGTTCACCATTTGATTCCATTGTTTTACTCACAACCTTTTTACTGACTGTTTTGGTTGATTTAACAGTCGCAATACAAGTCGGTGTGGTTTTATCTTCACTGATATTTATGAAACGGATGTCAGATATAAATACTAATATACCGATAGAGGATGATAGTGATACCGTAGAAAACTACTCCGATTTGTCCGAAGGCATCTCTGTATACGAGATAGGCGGTCCACTGTTTTTTGCATCTGCTAGACAATATGCCCAAACCATAAAAACAGTAGGTTTTTCTTCCAAGGTTTTAATAATCCGCATGAGACATGTTCCCTTTATTGACACTACAGCTTTGCATAATCTCAAAGAGACCATAAAGGCTCTAAGAGACACAGGTATTATTGTAATTATGTCAGGGACAAACAACACTGTTTTTAAAGACTTGATGCAACACCATATAATAGCCATGATTGGCGAAGAGAATGTGTTTAAAAAATTCTCTGCGGCAGTTAAATACGTAGATCAACTTATCCTAGAAAATAAAGTTTAATAATGAAAACAAAAAGAGTAGCAATAATCGGAGGTGGAGCATCTGGACTTTTGTGTGCAATTTTTTGTGCTAAAAAAAATCTATATGTAGATATATTCGAGCAAAATTCAAAGTGTGCTAAAAAGATTTTAGTCTCTGGAAATGGGCGATGTAATATTACAAATAGAGACTTAAGTTCAAATGATTTTTTCAGTGACAACCCGTCATTTACAGAGTTTGCACTAAAAGAGTTTGGATTTAAAGAGTTTGAAAAATTCTGTGAAAGCATCGGTCTTTTACTTGAAGTAAAAGATGACGGACGTGCATATCCCCTTAGTAACGAAGCAAAAAGCGTTGCTTCGTTACTTTTAAGCCACGCCACAAACCTTGGGGTAAACATACATGTAGATTCAAAAATCACAGACATAAAAAAACTCCTAAATGATTATGACTCTGTCGTTATTGCTACCGGTTCTGAAGCTGCTTCTCATCTTGGCGGAAACCGTGACGGACTCGATTTTGCACAAGAGTTTGGACACAACATCGTTGCGACCTATCCATCTTTGGTTCAGCTTCATCTAAACTCACATGTAGCTCAAAAGATGAGCGGAGCAAAGCTAAATGGGGAAGTCACACTTTTTGTTAACAACAAAAAAGAGTCTACATGTAGCGGTGATATTCTCTTTACAAACTATGGAGTTTCAGGCTTTGCTATACTCGATATTTCCCAACGTGCTAGTGTTGCTCTGATGGAGTATGCAAAAGTTGATATAGCGATAAATCTGCTTCCAAACTTCAATGCGCAAAAACTATCTGCTCATATAAGCAAAGTGGCTTTAAGCGTGCCTGAGTTTACAATAGCTGATATATTGTCCGGTCTAATTCCTGTTAAAATAGTTCACGGTCTTTTAGAGGATTTAAAGATTCCAACCTCTACATGCGCTGTGAGGAACGAGGAAGTGCACTTGGGGCGCAGTCATGATATCGGGACAAAACTAAGCAAAAAAATAGCCAACCAGATGTTAAACTGGCGCTTTGAAGTAAGTGATACACACGGTTTTCGTCACGCAGAGGTTTGCGGCGGCGGAGTAGACACAACTGAAGTAAACCCTAAAACTATGGAGTCGCTAAAACAAAAAAACCTATACTTCTGCGGAGAGGTTTTGGATGTCGTTGGCAGACGTGGCGGTTATAACTTTGCCTTTGCCTGGGCAAGTGGGCACTTGGCTGCAAAAGAGATAACAAAATCTTAGATTTTTTTAGATAAACTACACACTATATTAATAACAGGAATTTCACATGTCGACATCACTTATTGTTCTTATCGTCGTTATACTAGTTTTAGTTTTGATGTACAACTCTTTAGTTGCAAAGAAAAATCAGGTAGAAAATATCTTCGCAAGCGTAGATACGGTTCTTAAAAAAAGATATGACCTAATCCCAAATCTTGTTGCATCTGTGGGCAAATATATGGAGCATGAAAAATCTCTTTTTGAGGAGGTTACAAAACTTCGCGCTGAGGCAAATAAGCCAAATATCAGCGATGAGCATAAAATAGCTCTTGATGCGAAAGTAAGCTCTGCTCTTGGCTCTATAATGATTGCCGTTGAGAACTACCCAGAACTTAAAGCAAATGAAAATGTGATGCATCTTCAGCATACGCTTCATGAGGTAGAAGAGCAGATATCAGCCGCAAGACGTGCCTACAACCAAAGTGTAACCGACTACAACAACGCTATAGAGATGGTTCCAACAAACTTTATGGCAAATGCTATGAACTACAAAAGAAAACAGGTATTTGAGATAGTTGAAGCAGAGCGTAAAAATGTAGATGTTAAAGAGCTTTTCAACTAAAGGCTACATGTAGATGAAAAGTGTAAGTGAATTAACGGACTTTTATTATAAAAATCTTTTTCCAACACTTCAAAAGCTTGAAGATGATAGAAAAAAACTTAGATATAAAATCATTATAGTTGGAGTTATATATACTATTATTTCTGCTATTTTAGCCAGTTTTTTTATTAACAATATAGATATAATTATTTTTATATATATTGCTTTGGGTGTTATTATATACAAATTTCTTGTCAAAGATTATACTCACGAATTTAAAATGAGTATTATAAAACCGCTTATTCACGCTATAGATAACACTCTTCTTTACTCCTCCACAACTCATGTTTCAGAATATATTTTCAACCGTTCTAAGCTTTTCTCTGAGCCTGAGAGAATGAGTGGAAATGACTTTGTTAAAGGAAAGGTTAATGATATAAATATTGAGTTTTCAGATATTCTTGCTGAGAAAAGAAATCGAAACTCAAAGGGAAAAGATAGCTGGAGCACAATATTTAAAGGTCTGTTTATAGTTGCGGAGTTTAACAAACACTTTGCCGGTGAGACGGTAATTTTGCCTGATTCTGCACAGAGTACTTTTGGGGAACTTATAGGAAGCTGGCTACAATCAAACAACATGACTAGAGACGAACTCGTCAAGATGGATGACCCTGAGTTTGAAAAAGAGTTTGTGGTATATTCTACCAATCAAATAGAAGCTAGATATATACTCTCCCATTCGCTTATGAAAAAACTGCTTGCTTTTAAGCACAAATCTAAGCACCCTCTACATGTATCGTTTATAGGTTCTCATATTCATATGGCAGTTGAATATAATAAAGACCTGTTTGAACCTGCTATATTCAGTTCTCTGCTGGATTACAAAGTTGCAATGGAGTATGTCCAAACGCTCCATCTTGCGATAGGAATTGTACAAGAGTTAAAATTAAACCAAAAATTATGGAGCAAAAGATGAGTGAACAAAACCTACTTATACAAAGTACAAAAGATTTTTTTACACCCAAGATGCTCAAGTATGCGATACTACCTTTTATTGTTACACTAGTTGTAATGTATATTCTCTTTTTTGTCATAGCGGGGATAGGTGTAGACCAACTAGGCACATTAAACGTTCAAAGCACTCAAACAACTATACAAAATGGCATTCCCCATACCGAGAGTATATCTACTCAGTTAGAGGGGAGTGCAATAATTAAGTTTTTGATGAGTTCTGCCATAACCTCATGGATAGCGACTTTTTTTGTCTACGCGATTGGAGGTTTTTTAACTCTATATGCTTCTATATTTGTAGCAGTTATTATAATTGGTTTTTTAACTCCGCTGGTTATGAGAGAGCTTCAAAAAAGACACTACAGCGATGTAGAGATGATCGGTCATTCAAATATTTTTACTACTCTTTTTTTAGCTATAAAATGGACACTAACAATGCTGCTTATGTTTATACTGCTTATCCCATTTTACTTTATACCGTTGGTAAACATAGTAGCTTTAAACCTTCCGTTATACTACTTCTTCCACAAAATGATTACATTTGACATATCATCCAACTTGTGTACAAAAGAGGAAGATAAACAAATAAAATACTTTAGTAAAAATAGCTTGAGAATGAAGACTTTAGCACTTTACGTTGTCTCACTAATACCGTTTGCCATATTTTTTGGAGCAGTGTTTTATGTGATTTACTTGGGACATACTTACTTTTTAGAGGTTAGGAAGTTGAGAGAGCAAGAGTAGCTCTATCATGTGAGCTCTATACTCTCTTATCGTGTGCAATTATACTTTTTTATAGTTAGAAATCTAAAGGGCTGATGACTTTACCCTTGTTCATCTCAGAGACTACATGAGTGTATACCATCGTAGTTTCAACGCTTTTATGGCCTAAGAGTTCTTGTATGCTTCGTAAATCAATTCCGGCTTGCAGTAGATGTGTAGCGTAAGAATGCCTAAAAATATGTGAAGTTACTCGCTTAAAAATATTTGCTTTTTGAGAAGCTACCTTAATATTTCTTCCCAATGTTTTAGGATGGATATGATGTCGTCTAAGCGTTTCGCTCCTCGGATCTTTTGAAACGTTTGTCATAGGAAATAAAAATTGCCATTTAGTTTCACTTTTTGACTGTGGATATTTTTTCTCTAAAGCGTAAGGCATAAAAACAGTTCCATAACCATCAGCTAAGTCTTTCTTATGAATTTCACAAACAGTTTCGATTTGTGAAAGTAGCCTCTGTTTTAATTTTAATGGCAAAGGAACAGTTCTATCTTTAAGTGATTTACTGTCCCAAATATATACTTTATCAAAGCCTATATCTATATCTTTAATTCTTAGACTTAAAACTTCACTCATGCGAAGCCCACAACCATACATTAGAGAAACGACAAGATTGTATATACCACCAATATTTTCAACCACTTTCAATACCTCTTCTTTCGTCAAAACAACAGGAATATGCTTTCTCTCTTGTGCTCTCAATGCTTGGATGTTTTCATGGCTTAAATCAACACCCAAAACTTCTTTATACAAAAATAAAATAGCAGAAAATGCCTGATTTTGAGTTGTTGGAGAGACTTTTTTTTCAACTGCCAAAGAAGTAAGAAATTGCTCTATTTCTAACTTTCCCATTTCAATTGGATGCTTTTTATTATGAAAAAATATATAATGTTTTATCCAATGAACATAAGTTCTCTCAGTAGAAATACTGTAATGTTTAAACCTGATTTTATCACGGACAATATCTAATAATTTTTTCTTAATCTCCATAATTAATACCTCTCGCTTAAGGGACATCATGTCCTTTTAATGGGTTATATGACAAATAACGGAACACTTTGTCCAAATAACGGATAATTTCGTGCTAAGTGGACACTCTTTTCATTAAGGATAATAATATAAAAGATAAAAAGATATCAAAAATATGACAGTTTGTCATATAATTACTTGAATTTATATTTTGAAGAGGACATTTTTCATGTTCCTTTAATAATTACTATTCAGTGTCTTTGTGTTATAGTGTTCCTTGAATAAATAGTTGTGTGTACAAATAAACTTTAAATCTAGTTTTGGATAAAATAACAAGATAAATAAACAGAGGTTATTAAATGTTCCAAAAATCATTACTTAAAAATTTTATAAAATCTTTTAATACTCCAAATTATAATGATATTATCAATCTAATTACAAAAGATAAATTTATTGCAGAAGATGCAAATGGTGCTGAATTTATATCATTATTATCAAAAATGCTAAATTGGACTAACTGTACAAGAGAAGTTAAAAACCTTACAGATATGAAAAAAGCTGATGCTGTAATTTACGATAAGAACAACGACCCCATAGCGATAATTGAGCTTAAATCAAGTGATAAGAAAATATCAAATCGCGATATTATCGCTCAAGCTTTCAGATATAAAAATGAAAAGCCAACTTGTAAATATGTGATAGTTTCAAACTTTGTAAGCTTAGATATTTACAGTGAGAGCAGTGATGTATGTTTTAGTTTAGACATGACTTCCTCACAAAGCTATACAATTCTTTATGCCCTACTTTGTCAATCTTCACTAGAAACAAACGAAATAGCAAGACTCAAAAAATATTCAAAGTCACAAGAAGAGATAACAAAAGAAGTCTATAAAGAGTATAGTAGTTTTAGACTAAAACTTTTAAATAATCTTATAGAAAACAACAAAGAATTATCACGTGAAAGTATATTTGAATGTGCAAATAAACTACTTGACAGATTTATGTTTATATTATTTGCCGAAGATAGAGGGCTGATACCTCCAAATAGTATAGATGCTATTATAAACAAATATAAAAATGATAAAAAATGGGGCGATAATAAGCCACTATATGAGTATTATAAAAGATATTTTCATTATATAGATATTGGAAATTATGATATAAATATCCCTAAATATAATGGTAATCTATTTAAACCGGACGAGCGATTAGAAAATCTAATCATTGATGACCACATAATCAAAGAAGACTTATCAGCACTTAGTGCTAAAGACTTTAGTGATGATGTTGATGTAGAGGTTTTAGGGCATATTTTTGAGCAGTCTTTAAATGACTTGGAGAAGATAAAAGAGTCACTTTTTGAAGAACATAAAATCGTTGATACTAGAAAAAAAGATGGTGTTTTTTATACTCCTAAATTTATTACTGAATATATCATTAACAATACAGTGGCAAAACTTTGTAATGACAAAAAAGAGGTTTTAAAACTTTTTGATGAAGTAAAAGATACAACAAAAGCAAAAGAGAAAAGAAGAGATACTTTACACCTGTACAGAGAATATTTAGAAAGTTTAAAGATAGTTGACCCGGCATGTGGAAGTGGAGCTTTTTTAACTGCTTGTTTTAGATTTTTATTAGATGAGCATAAATGGATACAAAATGAACTTTTCAAATATGAAGCTGGACTTTTTGATTATCACGACATAGACAAGCAAATCATAGAAAATAATCTTTTTGGTGTAGATATAAATAACGCTAGTGTTGGAATAGCTAAACTTAGCCTTTGGCTTCAAACCGCTAAAAGAGATAGACCACTTTCTAATCTTATGAACAATATTAAAAGTGCAAATTCACTTACAACAGATTGGAACGAGTTATTTCCTGATATTATGGCAAATGGTGGATTTGATTGTGTTATTGGTAATCCTCCGTATTTTAATATTCAAACATTGGGAGCGAAATCAGAAGTAGCAAAAGAGATACAAAAAACCTATCCACATATTTGGCAAGATAAAAGCGACATACTTTTTTATTTTATAGCTAAAGCCATTGAAATAACAAAAAGTAAAGTTGGATTTATAACGTCAAACGCTTTTTTACATTCTGCTAAAGCTGTAAAATTACGAAATTATATTTTAGAAAATGCACCAATTTCAAAAATTGTAAATTTTGAAAAATATATGGTTTTTGAAGATGCTTCCATCACTTCTGCTATTATTGAATTTAATAAAAATAAAAAAGATAGTGAATGTTTAGCATATAATTTTAAAGATAAAGATTATGATGTAAATGATATCAATAATACAATTTCTGATATAAAAAACTATTTTGAGGTAACTTTAAAAAAAGATGATGTTTTTGCCTTGGTAGATAAAAAGATAAGTGCCATGAATGATAAAATAGATAGTATACATCCAAAATTAGACACTTTGTTTAAAATTGGTAAAGGCATGGAAACAGCGGCTGATAAAGTTTTTTTGTTTAAAGAATATCCCAGCCAATTTCCAAAAGAATTTATAAAGCCTAGAGTAACAGGTAAAAATATAGAAAGATACAGTATTAGCAATAATGAAACATATATTTTATATTTTGAAGATATTGAAAATTTTGAAGATTTGCCTAATTCAATACAAAATCATTTAATTGAAAATAAAGATTTTTTAAAAAATAGAGCTCAAATAAAACGAAGTAAACATTCTAAATGGTGGAGATTTACGTTTCCTATTCATAAAGAACTCTATCATCATAATAAAATATTTTGTAGCAGAAGAGCATTTGAAAATACATTTGTGATAGATTGTAATAATGAATATTTAGCATTTTCAAATATGACAACTATTTTTGATACAAATGATAATTTTGATTTAAAATATTTATTAGCTCTTTTAAACTCTAAAGTTTTAAATTTTAGATATAAAAGTATTGGCAAGCAAACAGGTGGTGGAAGTTTTGAATATTTTCCCAATGGAGTTGGAAAACTACCAATTCCAGATATATCAAAAGAAGAACAAGAACCATTTATAAACTTAGTAAATACCATCATAGAATCAAAAGAAAAAATAACAAAATATAAAAAACACTTTGATAGTTTAAATGCTGTTGATAAAATAGAGATACAAGAAGAGATAGAGAAGTTAGAAACCTTGGTTTTAAATAGTGTTAATGAGATTGATAGTTTGGTTTATGAGCTTTATGGGTTGAGTGGTGATGAAATTGGAATAATAGAGGATAATATAAATGTCAAGTGATGATAAAGAATACTATTATTATAGTAAATTAGAAGAAAACACATTAAGTGTAAGTCCACAAATCCCATCCAAAGATATAGTTGATGGAAAAGAAATAGAAAACCCTGTGAGAGCTGTTTCTATGAAGTTTGGAGATAGCGCTGACCATAAAATTCATAAAAAAATTGAAACTAAAGATGGTTTAGAAATCCATTTAAAAACTACGGATACTGGACATCAAGAGATAAAAGCTTACTTTTATGAGGATACAAGAAATATCCAAACATTAACAATTCAAAGGTGGATGACCAAAACAGGTAATCCACATAAAGAATATATGGTTCTTTATGGTAAGCAATTAAAGCTGATTTTAGATTTTGTAAACTCATTAAAAGGAATACCCTTAAATGGAAAGAATCGAGTCACACTACCTATTGATTTTGCATTACAACAAGTTGATAAGAGTATTAATATTGATAAAGAAACAGTTATTAACTTTTTAAAAGATAATCCATCATTAATAAAAAGTATTGTTGAAAATGAAATTGATGAAAGTGATATAACATCTTTAGGATATAGAAAAAAACAACTTAAATTATTTAAAGAGATGCTACTAAATAATAATTTAAATGAATCTAATTGGCAACAATTTTTTGAAAAAAATAATTGGATATTTGGATATGGACTTTCTTATATCTTTCATAATGGTTTAGATGAAAAGAAACTAGAACAAGTTGTTAGTGGCTTTGACTTTAATAGTTCAGGAAAACGAGTAGATGCGATACTTAAAACAGCAGGATTGATAAACTCTCTTTGTTTTGTTGAAATAAAAACGCATAAGACAGAATTATTACAAAGTAAACCTTATAGAGCTGGGTGTTGGGCTGTTTCTAATGAGTTAATAGGTGGAGTTACTCAAATTCAAAATACTGTATCTTTAAATTTAAAAAAAATATATGGTAAAACTCAAATAAAAGATAAAGATACTGGTGATTTAACAGGTGAAGAATTTTTTAATTTCCAACCAAAATCATTTTTAATAATAGGTTCTCTATCTCAATTAATAGGTAATAATGCTCCAAATGAGGATAAATTTAGGTCATTTGAATTATTTAGAAAAAATACATTAAATCCTGAGATAATAACATTTGATGAACTTTATGAAAGAGCTAAATTTATTATATATAGTAAAGATTCTAATCATGCTTAAAAACCTAACTATAAGTAACTCAACAGCAGAGTTCCTAATCTACAAATCAGATAATCAAGATGTAAAAGTAGATGTGCTTTTACATGATGAAAATATTTGGCTTACACAAGAACAGATGGCACAGTTGTTTGGTAAAGCAAAATCAACAATAAATGAACATATTAAAAATATTTTTAAAGATGAAGAGCTTATAGAATTTGATGTTATGCAGAAATTCGGAAATTCCGAATTTCAGCAAAAAGCACCAAACTATTATAATCTAGATACAATTATTTCTGTTGGATATAGAGTAAAATCAATCCAAGGTGTAAGATTTAGACAATGGGCTACTAAAAGGCTGCAAGAGTATATCATCAAAGGTTTTACTATGGATGATGAAAGACTTAAAAATCCTGAACAACCATTTGGAAAAGATTATTTTAAAGAGCAATTAGAACGTATAAAAGATATTCGTTCAAGTGAGAGAAGATTTTATCAACAAATTACAGATATTTATTCAGAATGCAGTATTGATTATGACAAAAACTCAAAAGCTACAAAAGATTTTTTTGCCACAGTTCAAAATAAATTGCATTGGGCTATTACAAAACAAACAGCATCTGAAATAATATATTCAAGAGCAAATCATGAAAAAGAAAACATGGGATTAAGCACTTGGAAAAATGCCCCAAGTGGAAGAATAAGAAAAACTGATGTTGTTGTAGCCAAAAATTACCTAGAAGAAAAAGAATTGAAAACATTAAATAGAATTGTAACTATGTATCTTGATTATGCAGAACATCAAGCAGAACGTCAAATACCTATGACCATGAACGATTGGAGTAAAAAACTAAATACTTTTTTAGTGTTCAATGAACATGATATCTTACAAGATGCTGGAAAAGTTACAGCACAAATTGCAAAAGAGTTTGCTATAAGCGAATTTGAAAAATATAAAGTTATACAAAATAAATCATATCAGAGTGATTTTGATATATTGCTTGAACAAATAGACAAAGATACAAGGTAAGCAAAACACACAACAAGTACTAGCAGTGAACGCATAGCGTCACTGAAGATGAACGTTAGCAGTGAAAATAAAGGTATCTAAAATGAGAAATTTTCCTATAGATCAATACGCAGACATTGTAAAAGAAATTAGAGAAAGAATATTATCAGCAGAGATGCTATCTGAAGAAAATAAAAATCTTGTGTTTATTGAATCAACATCATTACAAATTAGAAAAATATTAGAATTAATTGCATACTTATCGGTATTAGTTAATAATGAAAAATTAAATCATAAGAGCAGAAAAGAATATCATGCTGAAAAAATAATTAAAACCCTTACTGAAATGACTACTATTTTTTATCCTTTTCCAAGTCATATATTTCCACCAAGTAATAATAATGAACAACCTGTTCTAATTCCAATTGGTTATAAACATGCCCTTTCTCAAGATGACTTTATTAAAGCATATAGCAATTGTGGTAAAATTTTACATGCACAACATCCATTAAAAAATAAAGTAAATATTGAAGAATATGTAAGAGAAAATAAAAACACATTAAATAAATTAAAAGAGCTATTAGCAAGACATACTATAGGTATAAGACATGATACTAATAAATACACATTCTTACATGTAGAAATAGATTTTACAAATAACAACAACACTCAACCAAGCACCATACGAGAATACAAGACACATATCTTTGATGAAAATCAATTAAAAATGATTTTTAGTGAAAATAATATTTAACTAATAAAATAAATGAACTGCTAACAAAGCTTTGGAGAGAAATAAGTGACCCTAGCGGGTCACTTATTTCTCAAGTCAACCGTTGGCTTACTCATATAAATAATTGGAGAAAAAATGAATTACATTGAAAAAGTAACTATCGAAGGCTTTTGGGGAGAACGAACCTTAATATTTGATTTTAATGATGATGTTAATTTTATTATTGGGATAAATGGATCAGGTAAAACTACAGCTGTCAATATTATTGTTGCAGCATTAACTGCAGATTTTTCTGAATTAGATAGTTTGGAATTTTCCAAAATAGAGATTAAACTCAAGTCTAAAAATAGTAGAAAAAAGCCATCTGTTACAATTACAAAAAACGATGTAAAAGAACAACCTTTTGCGTCTATTGAATATGAAATCAAAGAATCAGCTAGCGATAAACCACACACACTTTCTTTAGATGATTTTGAAGAGCAAATGATGCTTAGGCGTTATCCTAAACATCTTTTAGAGAGAGAACTATATAGACGTCATGGAAGTAATATAGCTTCTATTTTAAATAAACTAGTTAATGTTAGCTGGCTCTCAGTACAAAGAGCTAGTGCATCGCGCAATGAAGATGAAAGATATGAGTCTACAGTTGATCGCAAACTTAAAGAACTATCTAACCGCCTTGTAAGATATTTCTCATCCTTAAATAAGGATGGTTCCGAACTAGTTGAAAATTTTCAAAAGACAGTATTTTTGTCTATGTTGTACAGAAAAAACAACAAGCCACTTTTTGCTGAAGTAAAAGGCATTAAGCTTGAAGAAGAAAAAAGAGCGCTCGAAGGTATTTTTAGTCAATTTAAAGTTCCATCAAAAGATTTTCAAAGTAAGTTAGATAATCATTTCAATGCACTTAAAACAGCTAAAAATAAACTTTTAGGATTAGAAGAAAATAAAGAAGGTTTATCTACACAAGATATTTCTGTTTTAATGTCTACCGAACGAATTGACTATATTGTTGATGAGTGGAATAGACTTTTAGAAGAAAGAAAAGCTATTTTAGAACCAAAAGACACCTTCCTTTCCATTATTAATGAAATGATGCAAAGAAAGGAATTTTCTATTAACTCACAAAATGAGCTTCAAGTGACCACCCAATCTGGTAAAAATTTACCAATTCATCGACTTTCTTCTGGAGAAAAACAGTTAATCATTGTATTAGGGGAAGCTTTACTTCAAGAAAAAAGAACTTGGGTTTATATTGCAGATGAGCCTGAATTATCTTTACATGTACGTTGGCAAGAAAATTTGGTTGAAAATCTTCGAGCAATCAATCCAAACTCACAAATAATATTTGCAACACACTCCCCTGATGTCGTTAGTATTTTTGACAATAAAGTATTTGATATGGAGAATATGTTCTAATGTCATTTACAAGAACCAGATCCGGATTATCAAATTTACACCTTTTTTATGACTCAGATTTAATTGTTTTCACAGAAGGTGGTACTCAAACATTCACTTTGCAAGAAATTGAAGAAGGCAAGCACAATACATACTCAGTTGATATTAAATTCTGGAAAAATATCTTTGACATAAATGGGTTAGAAAAAAAAGTAAGTTTTAGAGCGATTGGCTCAAAAACTGCTTCAAAATCATTTTGTGAAAAAATTGTAAATGGTGAAATTCACAATATTGTTGTTGCAAAAGATCGTGATCTTGATGAATATGTAGATACTATCTATACTTCACCATTTATTCTCTATACCAAAGGGTATAGTTGGGAAAATGATGTATTTATTAAAGATTTAACACACGAGCAGATAGAAAATATGCTTTTAACTGCAGAAACTCCAGAGGAAGTAAACTCCATTATTGATAAAGCATTTAATGACTTTAAAAGAATTGGAAAAAACTTGGCAAAACTAGAAATTATGTTTAGAAAAAATGGTGTCAAGTTTATTTCTAATATGAATGGTGAACGCTTTTTTAATGCTAAAACACATGCCGTGATAAATAAAGAGCAGTTTTTTCAAGTTTTAAAAGAAAAAAAAGTTCTATTAGATAAACCAAGAATGACAACTTTTTCTGGGCCAAATATCTGTCCGTTTATGACCAACTATGGAAAACTTTTAGAAGCCCTTTCTATGACTGTAATAAGTTATATATGTAAACGATTTTGCAATATTAAATCGATACCCAAAGATATTATTATAACTTCCATGATTGAAAGATTTGCAAATAAGATAAAGCGTGTTAGAGATGAATATTATTTCAATTTAGTAACTAACCTGCAAAATGCTTAAGCCAACAAATCAGAGGAGCTAATAAATTACCCTACGGGCAATTTATTAGCTCACTTCAAACGTTATATTAATAAGGAATACTAATGGCACATATGATAGATCCCACAGACGGGTTAATAAGTTTGCAAGATGCATTAAATAAAAAACTAGTTGAATTCACTAATTGTGAGTTATCTCAAGACATTGTTATGCATGTTGATCAGCCAGAAGGAATAGTGCGTTTTAGTTATGCAAAAATTCTAAACGGTGAGATTCAATCTTACACCGTATTTGTTATGGCAGAGCCAATAGATGGGACAGTTTGTTTAAACCTAGGATATGCTGTACCAAAAAAATACCGCAACCAAGGGTTTGCACAAGATATATTGAAAAAAAGTATTATCGAATTAAAAAATGGCTTAGGAAGAAATAATATAAAAGAATTTTACTTAGAAGCAATTATTGGAACAGATAATGAAGTTTCTCAAAAAATTGCATCAAACATAATTTCAAATTCACCAAAGAAATGTAAAGATGCATATTCTGGACAAGATGCATTAGCTTATACGAAACTAATAAAGTAACGATATAACAAGTACTTGGAGAGAAATAAGTAGCCTGCGGCGACTTATTTCTCAAGACAGCCGTTATACTAAAGTTCATCAGAATTTTAATATGAACCAAAAAGGATAAGAATATGGTAGATACAAAAGATGTTGCACAGTTTATGTTTGATAAATTAGAAGAAAGCAATTCATTATATCAATATGATATTGTACACGATATTGAAACCACTTATGGAAATGAGTTTGTGTATCAAAATGAAAATGGAAATATGGCAATAGAAAAAAAAGTTTTAACTGCATTTAATAAGTTTAAAAAAGAAAATAATATTGAGTGGGATAAAAGCGAAAAAGCTTGGTTTCTAAACTAAGATAGTATAACAAATTGTAGGAGTTTCATATTGAGTGAAGATAAAATGTCAAAAGCAGAAGTTATTTCCAAGTCAGTAGAAAAAATATCAGACAGTAAGGGCTTAGTTGCAATAGGAGATGGTATAGGTGGTGGACTATTCATGTTTGGAATGGCATTAATGATGGCAGCAGTATTCTTTGGTTCAAAATGGGATGGTCACTTAAATCCTCAAACAAAATGTTTTGAAATTAAAGAGATTAATGGAAAAACATATCAATTAAATACCTGTACAGGTGAAGCAAAAGAATTAAAGTTCGATAAATAAAATGTATAACAAAATCTTGGAGAGAAATATGAAGCCAATGCATGGCTTCATATTTCTCAAGTCTAACGTTATAAATACAATCCATCAAAAAAAGGATAAACAATATTTCAACCTTACTATAAAAAACTAAATATTGAAGAAAAGCAACCATCACTTCAATTAGTTAAAGATATACAAAAAAAGCACCTTGAAAGTTTTAGTTTTAATAATATTTCAGTATTGCTCAAGCAACCAATATCATTAGAGATAGAAGATATTATAAATAAAATTGTCATCAATAACTTTGGTGGATATTGTTTTGAGCACAATAAATTGATTCACGATGTACTCCAATCATTAGGATTTAATGTGCGTATTTTAGTAGCAAGAGTAGTTAACAATCAAGATATAGACACACCAAGAACTCATCGTATTACATTGTTGGAACAAGATGGTGATAAATATATTGTTGATGTCGGTTTTGGTGCAATGTGTCCTAAAACACCTATTAAAATAGATATATTAAACGATTCTAATCAAGGATATAGAATCATCAAAAATAATGGCAATGAATTTCAGCTAGAGCTATCAACCCAAAAAGGATACTTTACTTTGTATAAGTTCAATTTAGAAAACTATACGCAAGCAGACTGTATCATGGGAAATTTTTATTCTT
This sequence comes from Candidatus Sulfurimonas baltica, assembly GCF_015265455.1. Lineage (NCBI taxonomy): Bacteria > Pseudomonadati > Campylobacterota > Epsilonproteobacteria > Campylobacterales > Sulfurimonadaceae > Sulfurimonas > Candidatus Sulfurimonas baltica. The sequence continues at coordinate 1,722,856 of NZ_CP054492.1, forward strand.
CAAATCATCCAAATGCAGTCTTTGTAAATAATTTTGTAATCGCCTTAAAACTTGAAGATATAACACTTTCATTGAGAAATAATAGTTATCACAAAATAAGTGAAAATCATACTGAAATCATAAATGTAACTAATCCTATGCAATTGTATTCAATAATCAATGATGATTTTAGTATATCAATCACAGAGGAACAAAGTAGTAAATTATTTGGAATAACAAAGAAGTTATTAGAAAATTTATAACAAAACATAGGAGCTAATAAGTTACCTGCGGCAACTTATTAGCTCTATTAAACCGTTAGTCTCCAAACATAAATATATTAAAAGGGTGTCCATGAAAAAACAAGATATTGAGAGTATAGAAGAATTATTAAAAACTTATCTTGAAAATGATATATCAGCTGAAGAAATAGTAAGAAATATAAATTTTAAAATTTTATATGAAGATCCTATATTAAAAGGTGAATTAACAACACCATATATAGAAATGCTTTCTGAATATCAAGAGAGTGTTTTTTACGCTTATTTAGCTATTACAGGTAGAGAAGAAAACTTAGTTTTTTTAACCGATGAAGAGAAAGCAGCATTAAGCCTAAAATTTAAAATTGATGATGGAAGTGATATTATCCAAACAGCTTTTGAAAAGGTTGACATCTTTAATAATTTATTAAAAGAAGGAGTACAAAAGATGAATGGCACACAAGTAGTACTAGTAGCTCTTATCATCGCTGGTTATCTTTCAGTCGATAAACTAGCTGACACATTTGAGAAAATTGAAACAAAAAAAATTGAAGTAACAGTACCTATAGCAAATATAGAAAGAGAAAAAGAACTTTATAGTACTTTCAAAGATATGCAAAAAAATCTACTTAATAATAAGTTTGATAGAAAAAAACAAGAAGCATTACATAAACCTCTTTATGCATACCCTGACAATACATTGAAAACTCAAGAAGAAGTTATCACATCTGAACAAGCAAAAGAACTAAAAATAAAACCTCTAATAGAAACAGAAAACTTAAAGGGACTATATACTGTTGATGGGGTAAAAGGTGCTAGTGAAAGCCGTGCTTTAACTACGTTTTGGTTAATTAATAAAGCAGGTAAAGATTTTTCAATTCAATTGAAAAATAATGATTTAGACACTATGAGAAAGAATTTATTATTTGAAAATATGGGTAAAACAATATATCTTGACTTAGAAATAAAGAGAAAAGATGGAGTAATTAAAAATAAGACAATTAATGCAATCTATGATAAAGATTCTAATCCAGAACTATTTATATAACTGCACAAGACTAACAAAACAGAGTAGCCAATAAATTACCTAGCGGCAATTTATTGGCTATCTTCAAACGTTGTCTGAACGCTTCGCATTCAGACAACGGGCGCGCGGGTTGAACACCCACTAGTCGCCTGATGCTAAAGCATCAGACAACAAGCGGGAGGAGCGAGCAACGACATCAGAAAATAAATTTTCAGATGTCGTCGTCACTCACCCGCGCGCCCGTTATATGAAAGGTGAATAATGAATTTTTATTATGTATTTACTCCTAAAGGTATTTCAATTGAGCATAGCTGGAGTAAAGTAAAATCAATGATAAATGGAGTTTCTGACTCTGGTTGTCAAAGATTTGATAATAAGCCAGATATGGAAAGATGGCTAAAATATGTAGAAAAATATTCTACTGAAAGTACAATTAGTATTTTTAAGAGTATGATTAAAGAACAAAAAATAATTGAAGAAGAAGATAAGAAGAAGCAACTTATTAGTAGAAATGAAATTGAGATTTTTAAAAATCTAATTGAAGAAGAAAAGAAAAAATCTACTTCCAAGAAAGGTTTGAGAATCGTAAAGAAAATATCAAAAAAGTAATACATATAACAAAGAGAGAAAATGAAAAAAGAATATAAAATAATTTTTGATATGCCAAAAGCATACAAATCACGTGAAGTTTTAAATAAACTACCATCACCAATTAGTAGTCAAATGACAGAAATATATAACTATGCAGTGAAAGATTATGGCTTTTATTTATTGGATAATCTAGTTGACCAAAAGACTGTTGGAGAAGTAATGAAAATCTTTATTGATGAAGCATTAAAGTATTCAAAAAGTATCAAAGTTGTAGAACTAACATAAACATATAACAAGTACGAGGAGACCAATAATTTACCCTAGCGGGAAAATTATTGCTCACGATAGTCGTTATAAGATAAAAGGATTGTAATGTCAACAAAGAAAGAATATCGAGAAATAATCAACTTAGAACCAATAGTTTTATATAAAAAAGATTTACTTGAATTGGAAAATATTATAGTTCAAGATAAAGAAGCTGATAAACTAACTATAGATATTAAACATGACAATACAACTTATTCCGCGAATACTATTGATGAATTATTTTTAGAAGAGGACTTGCCTCTTACATGTAACAGATTTTCTTTAAGTATGCATAAATGGGCAGATAAAAATATAATCAGTGGAGTTTATATATCATTAAATTTTAACCATGCAGATTTTCAACTAAATTCATCTGATAGTACTTGGTACTATGGAAAGAAACATCAAATTAAAGATTTTTTTCAGAAAAGAAAGCCATGGTATTCTTTTCTGATAAGAATATATACTTGGTTTGGTGGATTCAGTATGCTTTTTTTATTTTATGCTGCATACTTATTTTCTGAAGACAAATATATATCGATGATTTTACCTATTTTAATGTTTATAATTTTAACCATTGCTTTTCCATTGATGCAAAAGCAATTAATATTTCCATATATTAAAATAAATACATATGATAAAAAGAAAACAACTATAGGTCTAAATGAAGTTAGCTTAGTTATTGCAAGTATTGCAGGGCTACTAACAATAATCCAAATAGCTAGTAATATATTTAAATGAAACTTATAACAAAACCTTGGAGAGAAATAGTTTACCCTGCGGGCAAAACTATTTCTCAAGTCAACCGTTATATCCAAGTAGCCACATTATTTGGAAGTTTGAATATGCCTATTTATGAAAGTAAATTGGTAAATTTAAATTAAGGTCTAAATAATGAGTTTTAATGCTGGAGATACAGTACAATTAAAATCGGGTGGCGAGATAATGACAATTGAAGAAATTGATGATGATTCGGCAACTTGTATTTGGTTTGATAATAAGAAAGTTGAACGACATACTTTTTTATTAATAACACTTACGATTGTTGAATAGTTTTATTTAATGATAAAATATACATCATTTTGGTAAAATGGTGCATATTTTAAATATTGGAGTTTATTATGTTAGCTTTAAAACAAGAACAACTTTTTGACGAGATAGATATTTTACCAATAGATTTGAAAACTAAAATTGTTGATAAGATATTAGCTAGTATCACGCCTTTAAACAGTGAAATAGATAAACTATGGATAAAAGAAGCCAACAAAAGAAAACAAGAGATTGAGTCAAAGTCCATTACATTAGTTGATGGAGATGAAGTTTTCAAAAAAATATCTCAAAGACTCAATTCATAAATGACATACTCTTTCCACCCAGATGCTGAACTTGAATTAAATGCTTCTGTTGATTATTATCAAGAGTGTAAAGATGGGCTTGGTTCAGAGTTTGCATATGAAGTTCAAAAAACAATCCAAAGAATTTTAGAATATCCAACCGCTTGGCAAAAGCTAGATAAAGACATAAGAAGATGTTTAACAAATAGATTCCCATTTGGGATAATTTATTTTCAAAAAGATGATGAAATAATTATTTTAGCTGTGATGCAACTAAACAGAAAACCAAACTACTGGAAAGACAGAAGTTAACAGAAGATATAACAAAACATAGGAGCCAATAAGTTACCTAGTGGTCACTTATTGGCTCTATTCAAACGTTATCCCATAGTGAGGAATATTTATGATAACAAGAGCTGAACATGAAGATATTCAAGCTATGATAGAAAAAATGCCTAAAGAAGATTTGCAAGATTTATACGTTGATACGTCAGTAAAACTTTCTACAATGAGTGAGATCCTTGACTATCGTTCATTCACTCCAGACGAAAGTAAAGCAACAGAAATATTCGTAGAAATTCTATTGAGAATTGAAGCATTTCAACAAAATAAGGGCTGGTGGTTTCGAACAAAAAGGCGCATGTCTTTAATAAAAGAATACTTGTCAAAATGATTTTAAATTGATGGATTGTAGATATCGTGGCTGGAATATTTAGTAGGATATCTGTATAATGTGCATAGTATACAGATTAAAAAATAAAAATATAGGCATATAAATGTATTTAGAGAGCTTAAAGAATTTAAAAAAAATAGGCATAAAGTTAAATGACGAGTTTTTTAATTTAGAAAAGTTTGAAGCACCTTTACTCAAAGGTATAAATGTATTACTCCAAAGTATTGATTTAAAAGGTTTAACACTCACAAAAAATGGATTTTTGCCCACAAAAGTAGTAAAAAGTATTGTAGAAGTAGCAGCTACAGAATCAGACAAACGATATTTAAGCGTTCAGACAAGATTTTATGAAGAAGAAAATCTCAGTGCCAATATGGCACGAGTTGTATCAGAAACTCTAAAACTGATTAAAGTGCAAAAAGGAAAATTATTGCTCACTAAAAAAGGGAATGAATTTCTCTCTTTGACTCCTCATGAGCAGTATATAATCCTCTTTAATATTATGCTAGGCATAAATATCGGCTACTTTGACAGGCATCAAGAAGCGCTTTCTGTCCACAACTCTTCACTAATTATGCTACATCTTTTAAGAGATAAAGATAAGAACTTTCGCACAGTAGAAGTATATACGGCTTTATTGCTTGATGCTTACCCAATACTAGATGATGGTATTGAAGCACTTGAGCTCTTGGATTATGGAGAAAAAGATAAGCTGAATATTTTTGCATCTATAGCAGAAACTCGACTATTTGAGAGACTTTTTTTACCTCTTGGACTTATTGATATGCAAACTGCTAAATATCCGCAAAAAGATACATTTGCAAAAAGTGCCTTACTAGATAATTTTATAAGTGAAAAACATGCAATAAATAAAAATTTAGTGCTCTCCAAAAAACTTCTCAAAACATTTCAAGATGAGATAAGACAAAATAAATTAGATATAAATCTCTTTGAAGTCACTATGTACCTATTTGCACAATACGCACACATTCCATTAGCTCCAAAAAGTAGTGTTGTAGATGCTCTGATGCAAAAACACCCCTTGCTTGGTACACTTAGAACAAGCTATACGCAATTATATGAAAAGCTAATCGATAGCGTTTTAACAACATATGAAGAATTCACACAACTTGATACAGTCGGTGCTTCAAGAGACAATCTTGCTGATGAATATATGCATATGATAGACTCACTATTTGCTTTAGCAAACACTCCCAAACCGTTTAATACCGTACAAAAATTACATATTCTTCCGGCGTTTATATTTGATATATTGAAACTCCACCATAATTTAAATCAATTTAGTCAAGATTTTATATTGGAATGTTCTAAAATATTTGGAGAAGAGTTTGCGATGGATATTGCACAACTTATGCTACTTCTTGAAAGGCTTGAAAAAGATGCTAAAAAACTTAAAAAGAATAAAGCAAATTTTGAGCAAGGCGTTAAAGAATTTTTACAAACATATCTTATGATTGTTTTAGAATTACGAAGTAGGGAACTTTAAAATAAATTTGACAAACACTTTTTTATGTTTATAATATAGTCACTTTATATTTTAACTATTAGATTATGAATAAAAATATTGTACAAAAAACCGCTACATTAAAAAGTCCAATTGGTCGGGTTGGTGGTAAATCTAAATTGTCAAACTACACCCCAGTGAAGAATGGCACTAACTTAAGCAGTAAATTCCCTAATACAAGATATTTAAAGCATATACTATAGGTGTTAGTAATATACATCTTCTTCATCTATTACCCAAAAGTATGGAGCAAAACTAAAAATCTGACTGTTGTATAATTGATATTAAAATAGTTTATAGCCCTATTTTGTGAGATAAATAGCTTAAGTTAGTGCCATTCTTCACAGAGGTGTAATTCAAGTGAAGTTCACTTAAGTTTTGCTATAATATGTACTATTTAACTATAGGAATATATTATGCAAACCATGGCAATACAAATCCAAGATGACTATGTTAATGACTTTATAAACTATGTAAATAATCATAGTGATGGCATAACTATCACAAAAGATAAAAATCTAGAATATGACCCTTACTTTTATGAAAGACAAAAACAGTTACAACTAGATTTAGAAGAAGTTGAAAGCGAAAAGGCTGAAATGATTTCACACAATGATTTATGGAATAATATAAACAACCATCTAAAATCTGTAAAATAATTAATGCAAATAATTTACAAAAAAACTTTTGAAAAGCAATTACTACATATTATAAATTATATAGCTCAAGATAAACCTAGTGCAATTATAAAGTTTGCAAATGAACTTGAAAAATTGATATTTTTAATTCCTGACAACCCATTAAAATACAAATCTTCAATCTACTTCAATAATTAAAATGTAAGAGATATGACCTATAAAGGTTATACGATAACTTATAAAGTTAGCTTTCAAAAAAATACGATTGAAGTGCTACGCATATTTAACCAAAACAAGCCAACTAATTAGAAGATATAACAAGACCTTGCAACGAACGCAAAGAAAGCATCGCTGAAGTTAACCGATATCTCGGACGCTGTGCTTCTGTTGTATGAAAAAATAAAATTGGAGTTTAAAATGAAAAAAATATTCTTTATACTACTTATGAGCTTGGAAATATATGCTGGTTCACAAATGTGCGATTCTGGAGATGTTATCAGAGTACTTAGTGATGACAATACAGGTAGCCGTCATCAAAGGTTTATAATAAGATTGTCATCTGGACAAACTCTATTAATAGCTCACAATATTGATTTGGCACCAAAAGAGTCATGTTGGTGGTTGGTTGGAATATAATGGTAACAAATATGAGTAATATATTATGAAATTCGGGGACTGAATATCTATTTCTCTTCCTCTTTCTCCATCTCTTTTTCAATTAAAGCTCTATAAGCCTCATCTTTTGGAACTAGTCCTGCTTCATATAAAAACTGGGATGGGACAAAGTTTGTCTTTTTTATTTTGTCAAATTTTGCATAGCTCAGATATAGTATGTCCTTTGCCCTTGTGACTGCAACATAAAAGAGACGTCTCTCTTCATCTAGTGAGCCGCCTCTTTGCATAAGTTTTCTGTTAGGAAATCTTCCGTCCATCAAATCAATTACATACACCTCTTTATATTCCAACCCTTTAGAAGCATGAACACTTAGTAGGTTTACACCCTCTCCTTGTGTTAAATCTGATGAACCCAAAATCATTGCATTTAAAAATCTCTCATGCTCAGAGTACGGTTTTGATAATTCCTCTAAAAGAACCATCTTTCTGCTTATCTTAGAAAGAGATTCCGTTTTTTGCTTTTCGTCAATAGTTCCATCTTTGAGCTGTGCTCTTTTGCTGGACAAAATTTCAGATATATATTTATAAACTGAAGAAGCAGCTATCTTTTTCACTATAGTTCTGGGTTGTTTTACACCTTTTAAATCACGATACAAAAGATAAAAATCATGCAAGAATGTTGCCGAGTCCTTTGTAAGTTTTGGATGTTTTAAAATTGGATTTTTCATAAACTTTGCTTCAAACCCAAGCTTTGCAAATTTCCCAACAGCTCCTAGTTCTATAAAGTCATCAAAAAGACCTAGTTGATGATTTAACTTTCGTTTTTCAAAAGGATTTTTCATTGATTCATCAGGTGCATATAAACCATAAAATATACTTCCGTGACCTAAAGTCTTTAGTGCAATATAAATCTCTTTTGCCATTGCACTTCCTATACCGCGGGCAAATTCAAATATATGTATAAAGGACATCATATCTGACTCATTTACAAGCAGAGTGTAAAAATCAAGAACAGCTTTAACCTCACGTGAGTCAAAAAAACTTGTCCCCCCTTTTCTCTTACAAGGAATTCCAAGCTCCCTTAGACCAACTTCAATCCCATCTGCAGAGGAGTTATTTCTAAATATAACCGCTATCTCCTCTCTTGGAGTCTGGCTGTCTCTTATTTGTGCCGCCATTGCGTGGTACTGGTCAAAAAGCTCATCATAAGCCAAAAGCCTTGGAGCCTGCGACTCTTTCACTCTCGTTACCTCTAGTTTTTTTTCATAGATTCTTTCGTTATGATTAATAACTTTTGTTGCAAGTGAAAGAATCGGCATTGTAGAGCGATAATTTTTTGTAAGTGTGTGGACTATGGCATTTGGAAATTTTGTAGCAAATGAGCCGATTATTGATATATCGGCGCCGTTAAAAGCATAAATACTTTGGTCATAGTCCCCGACGCAAAAAAGAGATGGCGGTTTTATTGCCTCTATAAGCGTCCCCTGAAGTGCATTTGTATCCTGATATTCATCTACGAGAACCTCTTTATACCCTAAATCTTTAGTTTTACATATTTTTCTAAAGTTCAAAAGCAAGTCGTTAAAGTTTACAAAGCCATACTCTTTTTTCAACTTTTCAAACTCATCAACTATATCTGCATATATCATAGCAAACAGCTCATGTTCGGGATATTTATTTATAACCCAATTATCAAAACTGTTCTCTAACTCCGTATTTTGATAAAAAGAGTATAAATCATAAAGATAGTTTCCTCCATAAGGGGTAATCTCAGCGCCTATATGATCAAATGAACGCTTTTCAAATACGCTTCTAAAAAGTGTTTTCAACTCTCTTTGTTGCTTTAAAACAACCTTTTTATCCTGCTTTTTTAGCCATCTGTAGCTAACTGCATGAAAAGTTCCCGCATCTATTTTAGAGGCTACGTCTTTGCCGAAATACTCTGCTACACGAGAAACCATCTCAGCAGCAGCTTTGTTTGTAAAGGTTAGAAGCAAAATCTCTTGTGGCTTAACACCTGTGCCGAGAAGGTATCCAATTCTTCCTACAATTGTGGATGTTTTACCTGTTCCTGCGGATGCAATAATTAGGTTTTGTGATTCTGTGGAAGTTGCTGCAGCATACTGCTCTTGATTCAGACGAGATAGTGGCAAATATTAGCTCCTGCAAATTTTTAAGAGTGTGATTATACAATGTCAAACTTACAGGATTAGACCGCTTTTACATTTTAAACAATTAAGTAATAAGTATTTAGATACAATAAGCATACATTTTTATTGTATTTTATTATATAAGGTGATTCAAAATATGATTGTTGATGATGGTAATTTTTTAAAAACTGGTTTATCACAAATATCTACTACAAATATTCTAATTGGTCAATTAAAAACTCCAATTGAATTCTTCACTTACAACATCAAGCGTTATAAGGTGCCTGTAACTTTAGTATTATTTTATACTGAACAAGATATATCTTTGGAGATAAAAAAAAACATAAGGCTCAGTGATGGTCTAAAAGTTATAAAAATAGGTGAATCCTACTTTAACTTTATATTTTTGCCATTTACGGAGATAAAAGACAGTTACTCTTTTATAAAAGATATTGAACATGATATCTTAAACAATATTGAGTATCTTTTTTATCTTGAAGAGTTAGAACATGAGATTAACAGGTGCTATAATTTTATTAACTCTTTTCTTTTTAAAATCCTTGAAAGAAAAAAAGATATGAGCATTACATACTGAATTAGTGTAATTCATAACTGAACTATTGATTACTGAACTAATATTTAGAACATAAAGTAATAATAATAATTTTATGTGCTAAACTACATTTAAAATTAATACTCAAAAGGTTATGATATATGTTGACACATGAAGAAAAACTTCAAATAATCTCCAATCAAACTAAAAATGTCATTAGTGAGATTAAAATTGTAACTCCGACTATCTATTCAAATATTTTTTCAAAATATGCCTCCCCATATAAAATAAAACTAAACAATGAAGAAGTAATGACGGATGAGTTACTTAATGAAAGAATAACTTTATATACAAACCTTCAAAAACAAGCAACTAAAAATGCCCATATTCTGAGCGCTAATGCAGAAAAATCAATATCAGCCATACTTGATAAAGATGAAAAGACTCTAGAAAAAATTTTAAAAGATACAAAAAAATTAAGAAAAGAATTAAAAAAACTCAAAGTATCTATTTACGTAGACCAGCTCACTAATATATATAGCAAAAAATGGCTGTATGATAAATTTTTAAAAGAAGATAACAAAAATTTTAAAGAAGCCGGCACACTGGCTATAGTTGATGTAAACTATTTTAAAACTATCAATGACACTTACGGACATATCATAGGAGATAAAGTCTTAAAATTTATTGCCAATAAATTAAAAAAACTAAATGAACCGGTACTCAGGTATGAAAGAGATGTTTTTATTGTTATTTTTTCTGCCTCAACTTCAAAACTCAGTGCAGTGAAACAACTTAATGCAATTAGGGAAAATATTATAAAAAAACAAATAAAAGCCGACGATGCCTCTTTTAAGGTGAGTTTTTCCTTTGGAGTTATTGATTTTAAAGAAGATGATGCCATCGATAAAGTAATAGAAAAAGCGGATAAAAATATGAAACAAGACAAAACAGAGATTAAAAAAAGAGTCCCCTCCATCTAAGAGAACTGACTAAAATTTATTTCATATTTAATCAGTTTTGTGTTTTTATTTTACAAAGTGTTCCAGTAACCTGCTGTTTGGAATTTTTGTCAAATCAGAAGGAAGATTTATTTTCATATTTTTTTTCTCGTTTGCATCAAGCACATCCAAAATCTGGTGATTTATAGCCTTTGGTGCCGCAAAATACCATGAATCATGGTTGTGTTTGTGCAATACGTTAGAAATCTGCTCCCCTATCTCCTTAACCCTGCGGCGCTCCCATTCGGTTTTTAAGTTATGGTCTTCACCGGCACCGCTAGCACCAACCCCCTTGAAATTCCCATGCTGATCAGAAACTTTTTCACTCAGCTTTTGATGGGCATCAAAACTATCACCGCTTTCAAGAAGTTCAACTGACTCCCTACCCATCGGATCCTTTTTGCTTGTAAACAGTTTAAAACGCTGCAAATCAGCGACGATAATAAGTTTTTGTGACATTGTAACTCCTTTAAATTTATTCTCAAACAAATTATATCATAAATAAACATAAATAATTACTTAACTTTTTGAACAATAATTTAAACAATCTTTTATAACAATTAATAATATAAGTATCTCACATAAGCATACCCTCACCACTTTTTAGATATAATCGCGAAAATACTAGAAAATGTTTATAAGGTTAAGAAATGTCAGCAAATAACTACGAACCACAAGAAGTAGAAAACAAATTTTACCAAATTTGCGAAGATAGAAAATACTTCGAGATTGACGGTAATAAAGCTATTCAAAAAGAGGGAAAAAACTTCTCTATAATGATGCCGCCTCCAAATGTTACAGGCAGATTACACATCGGTCATGCGCTAACATTTACACTTCAAGACATAATAACTAGATACAAAAGAATGGATGGTTACAAAACTCTTTGGCAGCCAGGAACAGACCACGCCGGAATCGCTACTCAGAATGTTGTAGAGAAACAACTTCTTGCAGAGGGGATAACCAAAGAAGAGCTGGGACGCGAGAAATTTTTAGAGAGAGTTTGGGCATGGAAAGAGGAATCTGCCGGAATCATGACGGAGCAACTTAGACATATGGGTGTCTCTCCCGCTTGGGAGCGTGAGCGTTTTACCATGGACGCAGGGCTTCAAAAATCAGTAAAAGAGGCTTTTGTTCATCTTTATAATGAAGGTCTTATTATTCGTGGAAACTATATGGTTAACTGGTGTACACACGATGGCGCGCTTAGCGATATCGAAGTTGAGCACGAAGACCATGATGGTAAGTTTTACCACATTAAATACCCTTTTGCCGATGGAAGCGGTTTTGTAGAAGTTGCAACTACAAGACCAGAAACATATTTTGGCGATACGGCTGTTATGGTTCACCCTGATGATGAGAGATATAAAGACTTAATCGGCAAAAAAATAAAACTGCCACTTATAGATAGGGAAGTAGCAATCATTGCTGACTCACATGTAGATATGGATTTTGGAACCGGTGTCGTTAAAGTTACTCCCGCACATGACCAAAATGACTATGAAGTTGGTAAACGCCATGACTTAGAGTTTATTACAGTATTTGATGAAAAAGGGATACTAAACGACTACGCAGAAGAGTTCAAAGGTTTAGAGAGACTAGAGGCTCGTGACATAATTGTAAAAAGACTTGAAGAAGAAGGCTTCATTGTTAAAGTAGAAGAGCATAAGCATCAGGTAGGACACTGCTACAGATGTAAAAATATTGTAGAGCCTTATATTTCCAAGCAATGGTTTGTAAGAAAAGAGGTGGCTGCAAAGTCTATAGAAAAAACAAATGCCGGTGAGGCTCAGTTTTTCCCTCCTCACTGGATTAACTCCTACAACTCTTGGATGGGTGACCTAAGAGACTGGTGTATCTCACGTCAACTTTGGTGGGGACATCAGATTCCAGTATTTTACTGCGGAGATTGTGACCATGAATTTGCTTCTCAAGAGGAGAGACCGGACGCTTGTCCAAAATGTGCTTCTAAAAACTTTACTCAAGACCCGGATGTTTTAGATACTTGGTTCAGCTCTGCTTTATGGCCTTTTTCAACTTTAGGCTGGGGAAATGGTGATGCTGAAATGGATAAACTATTTCAATCAAATGATATGAAAGACTTCTATCCAAACACTCTACTTATCACAGGTTTTGACATCCTTTTCTTCTGGGTAGCTAGAATGATGATGATGGGTGAACACTTTAACGGCAAACTTCCATTTAACCACATCTATCTTCACGCACTTGTTCGTGATGAAAAAGGTGAAAAGATGAGTAAGTCTAAAGGGAATGTAATCGACCCTTTAGATATGGTTAATAAATACAGTGCCGACATACTTAGATTTACACTTGCTATCTCTGCCGCTCAAGGTCGTGACATACGTATGAGCACAGAGAAACTAGAGCAAAACCGTAACTTTACAAACAAACTTTACAATGCAACGAAATACTTGCAAATGAATGTAGATACTTTCCCTGACATGGCAGGTTTTTGTGTTGAGACTGACTTGGGCAGATACATGATGAGCCGTCTAAACTATGCAACTAAAGAGGTTCGTGCCAATCTTGATGAGTACAAGTTTAATGATGCAGCCTTAGTTATGTACCGTTTTCTTTGGAATGAGTTTTGTGACTGGGGTATTGAACTAAGTAAGGCTGATAAAGGCTCTATTGTTGATCTTGGTGCTATATTTAAAGAGGCTATGAAGCTTCTTCACCCTTTTATGCCATTTATTACAGAGTATCTTTACCATGAGCTTTCAGGAACAACTCTTGAAGAGTCAGATTCTATCATGATTAAAAAATACCCTTTTAAAATCAAACAACGCAAAGAAGAGAAAAAATTTGAAATCATCATGGATGCGATTGTATCAATAAGACGTGCAAAAGTTTTAGTTGATTTAGCTAACCAAAAAGTGGAAAAAGCATTTGTTAAAATAGACGGCATCTCCGATGCTGACAAGGAAATGATGCTCCCTTTTATTGCAAGACTGGCAAAAGTTGAAGTGGTAGAGTTTACTGATAAAAAAATTGATAATGCTGTAAGTGATATTGCAGATACATGTGAGACATTTATACCTACTGATTCTATTGATTTATCATCAATCATATCTAAACTTGAAAAACAGGATGAGAAACTTCAAAAAGAGATAGACAAGCTAAATGGTATGCTTAATAATGAGCGCTTCGTAGCAAATGCGCCAGAAGATGTTTTAGTTAAAAATAGAAGTGCATTAGAAGATGCAAGAACGAAGCAAGAAAAAGTTTTAGAGCAACTAAGCTCGCTCAAGGGTTAGTCTATTGAAAGCCAACGAATTATTTGATTTAAAAAAATACTCATCAGCCAATATAAAAAATGATGTTTTATCTGGTTTGGTTGTAGCAGTTGCTCTTGTCCCTGAAGCGATTGCGTTTAGTTTTATTGCTAATGTCAGTCCTATTGTCGGTCTGTATACTGCTTTTATATTGGGTTTAATCACTGCACTTATCGGTGGTAAACCAGGTATGATTTCAGGTGCTACCGGCGCTGTTGCCATTGTTTTAGTCGGTCTCAGTATAGAAGCAAATGTTCTTTTATCCAACCAAGGTCTAGCTGGTGAAGCTCTTGCTATGGGAGTCCTTCACTATATTTTACTAGCAACGGTTATTGCCGGGCTAATTCAAATAAGCATAGGAGCATTAAAGCTTGGTAAATTTATACGTCTTGTTCCAACACCTGCTATTCACGGTTTTGTAAACGGTCTTGCCATAGTTATTGGAACTGCTCAATTTAAGTTCTTTGATGGTCAAGGGGCAATGATGTATATTTTAGTAGCTGTTACTATGGCTATTATGTACCTCCTTCCAAAGCTTACAAAAGCAATACCGGCCGGACTTGTTGCAATTATTGTAATTACATTGGGTGTTTATTTTACAAAAACTGAGACACTTCTTTTAAGTGGTTTGGATGATATGAGTAAATATGCCGGTCAACTTCCTACTTTTGGAATTCCCCAATATCTTTTTAGTTTAGATGCTATTTTTATAGTTCTTCCATATGCAGTTATAGTAGCAATGGTTGGTATTATAGAATCACTACTTACCCTTTCTGTTTTAGATGAGCTTAGCAACACCCGTGGTTCTGCAAACAAAGAGTGTATTGCTCAAGGAACTGGAAATATTACATGTGGTTTCTTTGGCGGTATGGCTGGTTGTGCCATGATTGGTCAATCTATCATCAACTACACATCAGGCGGCATTGGAAGGCTTTCATCTTTTGTGGCTGCTGTTGGTCTTATAATCCTGGTTGTTTCCATGAGTGGTGTTTTAAATGCTATTCCTGTTGCTGTTTTGGTTGGAATTATGTTTATGGTTAGTATTGGAACATTTGAGTGGTCAAGCTTCTCAAGACTTAGTCATATGCCAAGAACAGATGCTTTTGTTATGGTTGCTGTTACCATTATTACAGTTGTTGAAGATCTGGCTATCGCAGTTATTGCAGGTGTAATAATATCTGCTTTAGCTTTTGCTTGGAGACATGCGAAAATATGGTCAAAGACTCATGTAGAGGCAGATGGCACTAGAGTATATGAGCTTGATGGACCTCTGTTTTTTGGCAGTGCCACCACATTTGCGGACAATTTTGATATACCAAATGATCCGCCAAGGGTTGTAATTGATTTTAAAAATGCAAGAGTTATGGATTCATCAGGCGTTGAAGCGATAGATGCTATAACAAAAAAATATGAAGATGCAGGTAAGAATTTACTCCTTCGCCATCTAAGTGCCGACTGTAAAGCAATACTTAAAAAAGCTGGTCCTCACTGCTCATATGAAGAGGATGATCCAACATACAAGGTTGCGTATAACTACTAATAGAGTAATTGACAAGTCAAAACATTCATTTAAGCCATATTTGTAAAAGAGTAGGTATAATTTTCTAAAATAAAAAAGGAATATATATGTTTATAAAAAAAGTTGTTATTGGAAGTGTACTACTATCTGCTTTACTATTTCCAAACTTTTTATCGGCAAAAAATTTCAACCTTGAACAAACTGTTAAAAAATGTCAAAAATGCCATGGTGAAGATTTTGAAAAAAAAGTTTTACATGCAACAAGGCAGATAGGTCTTTTTTCTAAATCAGAGTTAATGGAAGTATTTGATAAATATGACAAGGCTCCAGATGGAGGAAGAAAAGGTTTAATGAAAATAATCTTAAAAAAATACAATACGCAAGAACGTGAACAAATAGCAGATTTCATAGTAAATAAAAATAAATAAACTCTATTTTACAGTGTTACCAATTCAGCTTGAGGCTTGCTAAAATAGTAGCCTTGAGAGTAATCTATCCCCAGCTCTTCAACCTTAGCTTGAACATCTTTACTATGGACAAACTCAGCCACTGTTTTAATGCCGCTTTTTTGACATAGCAAAACTATAGCTTCAACAATAATTAAACTCTTATTATCGGTTAAAATATTTTTAATAAATGACCCGTCAATTTTTAGGTAATCAGGTGAAAACTCCAACAGTCTGGAAAAATTTGAACTTAAACTGCCAAAATCATCAATGGCAATCCTAAATCCTTCCTCGCGCAATGAGTTTAATTGCTCAAGTATGCCAGGAGTTTCAAGTGTAGTTATATCTTCAAGTATCTCTAAAATTACTCTTGATGGATTTATATTATGTCTTTTTGAATAATTAAGAAGATACTCTTGTAAATAATTAAAATGAAAATCAGTACTTGTTATATTTATGGAAAAATCATAATCAGTATCGGCAAACATTTCAAAACTTTTTTGAATAATAGTTCTTGTTAACAATGTTAGTGTCCCAGTGAGCTTTGATGCCTCCAAAAATCTAATAGGAGAGATAAGTACTCCTTTATCATTTATTCTCGCTAGACACTCGAATTTTTCTATTTTTTTTGTTTTATTATTTATAATAGGTTGATAAAATGCTATTATATTTTCTTCAGCAAATGCATCTTTAATTTTATGTATCCAATATATATTCTCTTGTTGTTTTTTTATAAATGTTGAGTTTGGATTAAAAATCTTATAAGATCCCCTTTTATATTCACGTAACTCTTTTATAGCAACTCTTGCCTCATTAAGCACTTCACTAGAGCTTCCTGAAGCTATTCCTATACTTATAGAGACTCTAATTTCTATGTCTTCACAAATCTCAATATCCATTTGATCAAAAAATGACACTAAAGCACTCGCTGTTTCTTCTAACTCACGATTGCTCATATTTATTTCATTTAACAATACAAACTCATCAGAATTTATCCGAAAAAGTTTACATGATATTGGCTTAGCTATATTAATTAATTTTGATATTTCTATCAAAACTTTATCTCCTAAATCAAAGCCGTAAGCGTTATTAATATTGCTAAAGTTGTCTATATTTATCAGAAAGGCATTTCCATGTGTAATATCTTCAAGATACTCCATAAGAGCAAATCTGTTTTGAATATTTGTTAGTTGATCTATATATATTTTCTCTTTTTTAATCATACTATTTCTTGCCAATTTCTATATAACTTTGAGGTTTTATTGACTTATAGCTTGGCATACTCATACCAATTGTTGCATTCACATATGTTGGATCTGCAATAATAAATTTTCTTGATCCTACTTTTACACTATCGCCATCCATTGGAACATATATCGCTGTTGACATGTGGTTTTTGTATTTTAAACCCACAACTGGAACATGAAACAGCTCTCTTACTAAATACGAATACAAAACTGCTCTATCTTCACAATCTGACTTATCATAATAGAGGGTCTCAGCTGCAAACATAACTTTCTCTCTTGCAAACTGCTCATTATCGCGCTCATATTTAAAAGATTTTTGCACAAATGCCAGTACAAAATTCATCGCATCGCTTGCTTTTCTCCCATCTATATATTTTTTTAGTGATGAAGCTATGTCTTCATAAGTTTTATGTTCCAAAGGGGCATTAAAATATGTTTGGTAATCAGCTTGAGGGTATGTAGACATAAAATCAATAAGATTTTTGTTATACTCAAATGAGACACTGTACTCTTGTGCAAAGTGCCTAAAATTCAAAGTTTTTGTTTTTGTATCTAATGGTAATTTTGGCAACGAGACAAGTGACAAATCAAGTGCTTTAGTTGAGTCCGGATAATCCTGCTTATATGAAAAGACTCTCCCTGCGCTCTCTTTATCATAGCTCGATATAGCATAATATTTTTTATCTGAAAAGTTGTAGTTGGGAGTAGAATATATCACCTTATCGCAATAGTGCATTAAAACTATATGCTGCTTTGCTAATCCAACTTTTACTGCGTAGCCCATTTTATTAAATATAAACCAACTAAGTAATTTTGAATTATCTTGATTAGTAAAAATAGAATCAGAAATTTTTGTAATTAGAAGATAAATCCCCCAATCATTTAGGTTCATATTTTTTGAGGCTTTATCAATCTCAGAAATAAAACTATCATATTCGCTAGAAGCCGCACTACTAAAAAAATTTCCTACCCCTTTTTGGTTTTGAGGATAATAATTCGAATGCTTTATTCCACTTGGCACGTTAAACCCTAGTTGTGCGCCATAAAAATCAAAATTTATATCCTTGCTCTTTGCCAATGGTTCTTGCAGTGGCTCTATTTTTTTAACTTCAGGTTTTAACTCTAAATCTACTGTTTTTTCTATTTTTATAGTAATTTTTGGGCCAACAGGCTTTGATGCTTTTAACTTTGATGGGGCTATCTCTTTTGGTTTTTTCTCTTCGTACAATGGTTCACCAGTATACGCTTCATAAGCGTTCCATTGTCCTTTTAGATAGTTGTCAAAAGCATTATCTCGTTCATCTTTGTATGTATTAAAAGATTTTGATTGAGACCTTTTAAAATCAGAAAAACTCTGAGCGTTAAGAGTAGCGCATGACAACAGGATTAGTAAACTAAAATGGCCAAACCGACTGAATGATTTTAGTTCCCCAACCTTGCTCTGTTGCACGTCCTACATCTCCCTCTGTTTTATAAAGAATTTTCGCTTCACTCATCTGTGTAGAGCTTATTCTATTGTTTTGGTCTATATCATATGGACGTATAACTCCACCTATTTGTATAATCTGTTTTTGATTATCAACTAGAATCTCTCTCTTTCCGGATATGAAATAGTTACCATTCATTAGTACTTTTACTATTCTAGCTGACACAGTAGTATTGAAAGATGCATCTTTCGTAGCACTTCCCTGCCCTTTATATGAGTTATTGGATGCACTAGAAAGACCAATGTTTGCAATACCGTTGAGCTTTGCTACAGCAGAATTAACCGCTGAATTATTACCTGCTGATGTAAAGGCTCCACCACCCAAAGATGAAGTATCATTCTCACTAAGCTGCTTAGTGCCTGCGTTTGAACTAGTAGCACTCTCTGATATCACAACAGTCACAATGTCATTTACATGCATCGCTTTATGATCCGAAAACAGAGGGTTATCACCTTGTCCAAATACACTTCCAACCGAAGAAAAATCTTTTTTATCCTCACGAGAAGGCATCTCTTCAACATAAGTTGGAGGCTTAAAATCTATCTCAGGTTCAGTTAAATTCGCAGTACACCCCGATAAAAAAAGTATAGCATAAAAAGGTATTAAATATATTAAAAGTTGTTTTTTCATTATTATCTCTCTATTTTAAGGTGTTTATTTAGTTATAATACTAGCAAATATAGTTCCAAACAAAGGTAAATTTATTATGAATTTAAGAGAGACGATTAATCAAGATATTAAAAATGCAATGAAAGCCAAAGAAACAAAAAAAAGAGATGCTCTTAGACTTCTTACTAGTGCTTTTAAACAGGTAGAAGTAGATGAGAGAAAAGAGCTAACAGATGAAGATGTAATTAAAATCATACAGACTCAGGTTAAAAGAAGAAATGATTCAGCATCTCAATATAAAGACGCTGGCCGTGATGACTTATTACAAATAGAACTTGATGAAATTGCTTTTTATACTACATATTTGCCGGCACAGATTAATGATGAAGAGCTCTCGATTGCACTTAAAGAAATAATTTCTAAAGTTGGGGCAGTAACAATCAAGGATATTGGAAAAGTTATGGGTATGGCTTCTAAAGAGCTATCAGGCAAAGCTGATGGAAAAAGAATTAACGAGTGCGCTAAGAGTTTATTAGGTTAGTAAGCTAAAGGAAATAATTCCTTTAGCTTACTAATTAAGTGATTTTTATCCGAATTTTAACTTGCGTAAAGCCTCTTCTTCGTCATCCTGACGCATTAAAGATTCACCAACCAAAAATGCATCTACGCCAGCCTTACTTAAATCTTCAAGCTGTCCATGCTCATATATCCCACTCTCTGCAACAATTATTTTGCCGTTTGGAATTAAAGGTATTAATTCATATGATAAATTCATATTCATCTCAAATGTTTGAAGGTTTCTATGATTAATACCAATGATATCACTCCCTGCATATATGGCTTTTACTAAATCTGGCTTATCATGAACTTCAACCAAAGCTTCCATACCAAGATGTCTAGTGTATGCTAAAAGTTCTTTTAACTCTTTTTTTGACAAGGCCGCCGCTATAAGTAAAATAAAATCAGCCCCGTGAACCATAGCTTCCAAAATTTGATACTTTGATATTATAAAATCTTTTCTAAGAAGTGGAATAGAAACATATCTTCTAATTCCACCAAGATAGTCCAAATTGCCTTGAAAAAAATGGGGTTCTGTTAAAACAGAAATTGCGCTTGCTCCGCCTCTCTCGTAAGATTGAGCTATTGCCAAAGGATCAAAATCTTCACGGATAACACCTTTTGAGGGTGAAGCTTTCTTGACCTCTGCAATAATTCTATATGGATCTTGCTCTGTTGCTTTTAGATATGGAATAACATCTCTTGGGGCACGTGCATTAAAAGCGAGTGAACGACCAAGCCAATCTAAAGAAAATTCCTTTTCTCTTTTTACTAAATCCTCTTTAGTTTTTTTGATAATATCATCTAGAATCATTTTCTCTTTTTACCTTTTTTGCAATTTTTTATCATCTTTATATGCTTAATGACTTCAGGATTGTCATTTCCTTTCATTTTTGCCACTCTACTAATAATCTCTTGGGCTTTATTACATTTTCCCAGTTTATAGTAACCCCATGCCAAAGAGTCCAGGTAGTATGCCGAATTAGCTTCTATCTTTAATGCCTGCTCAACATAATGCATCCCTTTTTTGACATCTATTTCATGATCTATAAGAAGATAACCGAGATAATTAAGATAAAGCCCATCATTTATTACTTTTGTAACTTCTTCAAGTTTTTTAACAACACTTTGTTGCATATTTTTATCATTTTTGTTGCTACTACTTTCATACTCAAAAATAGCACTTTGACCTAAATACCGTATGTCTGCACCATCTTTATAAAGTTTTTCAGATAAAAGCGATGCCTCTTTATATTTTTTTAACTGTACATACAGTTGCAAAAGCAGCTCATCATCGGCTTTACTCTCAACTAAAAAATTCATCATATTAAGATACTCTTTTTTATATCCGTAAATCTGAACTATTTTTTTTGCAATTTCGCTATTTGAATCTATTTTATATATTCTCAAATAAGTAGATAAAAGTCCATCTATATTATTTTCATTGCTATAAAAACCAATCAATCTCGCACATATAAGCTTAGAGCACCCGCGAATCCTCGAGTGCGTTTCCAGCTGTGCTATGGCATCTTTTTGTCTTTGAAGATTAACATATAAGATTATTGCCATTTTATCAAGTATCTTTTCATTAAAATCTTTAATATATGCACTTTCAAGATATTTAACCGCCAAATCAAACTCTTTAGCCTTGACATAGACCTCACTGACAAGAAGATAATCGTCTATCTCTCTAGATTTTTCTACTAGTTTTATAGCTAATTCTTTTGCTTCATCTGTTCTTTCTAGTTTTATTAAAGCAATAATTTTCAGTCTGACAAGTGCAAAGTTTTCAATTTTATCAGATATAACATCATTAATTCTCGATAATGCTCTATGATTTTCATCAGCAGCCAAATCATTTTGTAAAGAGCGATAAAAGTACTCATCCTTATTTGATTCTTTGTACAGAGTGTTAAATATAGCAGATGAAGTGTTATAGTCTTTTATCTCCTCAGCTCTCAGTGCAGACATGATATATAAATCTTCATTTTCAAAAATTTTCTCATGCCCTTTTACTTCAGATGATGGTCTTGCTCCACAGCCGGCAAGCACCATTAATAGTACCAAAGATATAAATAATTTTAAGTAATTAAACATCAATAACTCCGGGGCACTCTAGTTTCAACTCATCAACCCTTTGCTTAAAATAGTCCCAAAATGGGAATGTTTTACACTGTAGAGGTCTAGCTTCATAAATTTTACAACCATTTGATTCTCTATCATAAAATACACACTCATAACTTTCACCAAATTTATTCTCTTTAATTGAGTACTTATAAAGTTTTTTAAATAGATACTCTTGTGCAAAATCTTTTACCTCTAAATTTAGCAACTTGGAGATATTTTCTATTTCTGTCATCGTGACATATATATAGCCACTCTCTCCCGTACAACATCTGCCTTTACATGTAGAACATGCATCAACATCAAAGGAGTAGCTGTATCCATCTTTTTTTACTATATTTGACATTTTATACTCTGTGTTTTTGCTTTTTTATAAATCTTTTTAGCCATTTCACTAAACTCTTCGCCATTAAAACTAATAAAAGGAGGCCAAACTTTCATAAATGACTTTGATCCATTTCTAGCATGAACCATCACAAGTGATGCAACTCTATCTACTTTGGAGTGGACAAACTGAACATCAACAACCCTCATTTTAACACTATCAAGTTCTGAACAAATCAATCCAAACTGAGATGCATCATAACAAAAAATAAAATGAGAGTTCGGTTTTAAAACTCTTGAAATTTTTTTAAAAAACTTTTTTAGTGGTAAGTTTACATTATACCTTGCATTAAACAATATTTTGTTTTCACTTTTGGTTACACCGTCATGATAAAAAGGGGGATTAGAGATAATATAGTCATATTTTATCTCTTCGTCAAGTTCTAAAAAATCTTTTTTATGCAACTTATACTCTATTTTATTGACTCTGGCATTTATTGCTGCATACTCTATAAAGACGTCTTGTTTCTCTACGGCCTCAAGTTGGACTTTTGGATTGTCTCTTGCTACTAAAAGTCCCACAACTCCGCATCCGGCTCCAACATCCAAAACTCTGCCGCTGGGTTTAAAAGATGATATAAAATCGTATAAAAAAACAGAATCACTATTGTAGCAATAACCTGATTCTGGCTGATAAAGAAGCAAAAGAAAACCTTTTTTAGTATAATTACGGAATTATATCTCAAAGCAATTAAATAAAGGCATTAAATGATTATTATTCCAGCTAGATTGGCCTCAACAAGATTTCCACAAAAAGTACTTGCAGATATTGGCGGTTTACCCATGGTTGTCAGAACAGCTAAAAGAGTAGCACACCTAGACAGAGTCGTAGTCGCAGCAGATGATGAACTGATTATAGCTACATGTAAAGAGCATGGAATAGAAGCAATGCTAACATCTACAACACATAAAAGCGGCACAGACCGTATAAACGAGTGTGCAAATATTTTACATGTAGATGATAATGAACTTATTATAAATATTCAGGCTGATGAGCCCTTTATTGAGCCTGAAGTTGTTGAGTCTCTCATAAACAGATTAAAAACACTTAAAGAGAACAACGAGAGTTTTATAATGGGAAGTTGCTACAACTCCATCAATGCCGAATCTGCAGAGGATCCAAACCTTGTAAAAGTTGTTTTAGACAGCAAAGATAACGCTATATATTTTTCCCGTGCAAAAATACCTTTTAATCAAGGCGGAGGTGCTAAATATTTTGGTCATATCGGTATTTACGGATTTACTAAAAAATCTCTCAAGGAGTTTTGCAACCTTAGTGATGCACCCATAGAGGACATAGAGAAACTAGAACAGCTTCGTGCAATTTATCATCAAAAAAAGATAACTATGGTAAAAGTGGCGAGTACAGGATTTGGAATAGATACGAAAGAGGATTTGCAAAGAGCGATGGAGATTTTTCTTTAAATACCAACCGAGCTTAGCTCGGCTAGATATGCTAGATATAAATTAGATGTTATCGCGAATACCTAAATTTTCCACTAGTTTAAGATAAGAATCTTTATCTTTTCTTTTGAAATATTTCATTAAACGACGACGTTGACCAACTAGTTTTAATAAACCAAGTCTAGATGCGTGATCTTTTTTAAACACTTTTAAGTGTTCAGTTAAATCTCTGATTCTCTCTGTTAATAGAGCAATTTGAACTTCACTTGAACCAGTGTCGTTTTCTTTGCGACCATATGTTGTCACAAGTTCTTGTATTTTAGCCGAATTTAAAGCCATGATAGCCTCCAAAAGGTATGTAATCTAACATTTACACTTAAATGTATAAAGTTGAAGTGGAATTATATCTAAATTTTTTCTTTTGTTTCAACTTCTTTTGATATAATCTTAGAAATATAATCTTAAAGTAATAATATGTTAATAACTCGTGCTAGTGAATATGCGATTCTTTCCCTAATAGTTTTGTCAAAAGCAGATTCTCCAATGGACAGCGAAACCCTGTCTAAGCAACTCTCGATACCTAAGAGTTTTTTAGCAAAAATTCTGCAATCTCTCGCCAAGTCAAAAATATTAAAATCATACAAAGGGGTGAATGGCGGGTTTGCTCTTTTGCTTGACCCAGAAGATATCAACATGTTGCAAGTTATGGCTTGTGTAGAGGGCAAGACTCCAACTGTTTTTGATTGCTCAATATCAGATATTGATTGTCCATCGGAAAAAGCCCACCTGTGTTCTATCTGGCCATTTTTAAGTAAACTTCAAATAAAGATAGATTCATTTTTAGCAGAGATGACTTTAGCTGATATTCTCAAAAAGTAACTACCCTACATGTACATAACTTTTATTGCATTACAACAAGCAGGGGTATAGAGCTTGGCAAAAAAATATACAACAAGACAACAGATAGGTGTAACCTTAAACTTTTTACTTGGTCAAAAAGATTTAAGTGTCGTTATATTTGTTATGGCGATTTTAGCGATTATTATCGTTCCCTTGCCATCAGCAATTTTAGATGTGCTACTAACAGTCTCCATGGCTTTGGCTGTTTTAATATTGCTTATATCGCTTTATGTTCCCAAGCCTACTGATTTAACAACATTTCCAACACTTATACTTATCCTCACACTTTTTAGGCTATCTCTGAACATAGCAACAACAAGGATGATATTAAGCGAAGGGAGCAAAGGTCCGGAGGCTGTTAGTAGTATTATTACAAGTTTTGGAGACTTTGTTGTAGGCGGAAACTTTGTTATAGGTATTATTGTTTTTTCAATTTTAGTTCTTATTAACTTTATGGTTATAACAAAGGGTTCAACAAGAGTTGCAGAAGTTGCGGCTCGTTTTACACTTGATTCAATGCCGGGTAAACAGATGGCAGTTGATGCTGACTTAAATGCAGGGCTTATAGATGATGCTCAGGCAAAGCAGCGGCGCGCCGAAATCCTTCAAGATGCCAACTTTTATGGAGCTATGGATGGTTCTAGCAAGTTTGTAAAAGGTGATGCTGTTGCTGGTATTATCATTACTCTAATCAATATTATCGGTGGATTTTTAATCGGTGTATTTCAAAATGACATGAGTGTTGGAGATAGTGCCTCAACATTTACACTTTTGACTATAGGTGATGGTTTAGTCGGTCAGATACCTGCACTTATAATCTCAACCGCTACAGGTATTATGATTACACGTTCGTCCGGTGAGGGTGACAACTTTGCAGATGGCGCGATAAACCAAATGGTTGGTAATGCAAAAATCATGATGATTGTTGGTTTCATTATGATTTTATTTGCTTTAGTTCCCGGTCTTCCGACAGCTTCTATGGGTTTTGTTGGGATTTTATTTGCCGGACTTGGATGGTCAATATACAAATACGAAAAAGGCGAACTTACCATACTTAATATCGGTAGCACGCTATCAGCTAAAACTAAAGATCAGCAAGACAAAGAAAAAGCTACTAGACCTGAAAAAACGAATGAAGAGATTGCAAAAGAGGAAGAAACGGCTCTCGAGGATATACTAAAAGTTGAGATGCTGGAGCTAACCCTTGGATATCAGCTTATCCGCTTAGCAGATAAATCTCAAGGCGGTGATCTACTAGAGCGTATTCGCTCTATGAGACGTAAAATAGCATCAGATTTTGGTTTTTTAATGCCTCAAGTTCGTATTCGGGACAACTTGCACCTGCAGCCTCAGCAGTACCAAATACTTTTAAAAGGAATCTCTATAGGTGAAGGTATGATTATGCCTGATAAATTTTTAGCTATGGACAGCGGCATGGCAACAGGTGAAATATCTGGAGAAGCGACAAAAGAGCCGGCTTTTGGACTTGATGCAATGTGGATATTTCCTCAACAAAAAGAGGATGCCATAATAAATGGCTACACAGTTGTTGACCCATCAACCGTTATATCTACCCACATGAGTGAGCTTGTTAAAAAGAATGCTGAAGATTTACTTACTCGTCAAGAGGTTCAAACACTTATTGATAAAATAAAAAATGATTTCCCTGTTATTATTGACGATGTGCAAAAAGTTGCCTCAATTGGTCTTATACAGAGAATATTAAAAGCTCTTTTACATGAAAAAATACCTCTTAAAGATATGCTTACAATATTAGAGACTATTGCAGATATAGCAGAGTTTACTAAAAATGTAGATGTAATTACCGAGCAGGTTCGTGCTAGACTCTCTCGAATTATTACTAAAATGTACTCAAGTGAGGATGGAGTGATAAGACTTCTTACGTTTGACACATCCTCTGAGCAGTTAATGTTAGAAAAATCCCAGGAGCAGGATGGAACAAGAAATCTTCTTCTCAATGTTGGTGAGATAAATGCTCTTGTACAGGCAACCAGTGCCAAAGCGGCCGAAATGCTGCAAAAAGGTGTATCTCCTGTTGTTATTATAGTTGACCCGCAGCTTCGCAAAGGGATAGCAGAGATATTTGAGAGATTCTCTCTTGATGTCGTAACTCTGTCACATGCAGAGATAGACTCAAGTGCAACATTTGAAGTGATGGGTTCAATATCTATCAGCCAAAAAGAAAAATAATTTAAGGAAAATAATGAACACAAAGACAATCCACCACTTATCACACACAGACCTTGACGGCTATAGCTGTCAGCTAGTTATGAAGTACACTCCCTATAAACTGTTTAATTACAACGCTAATTATGGTGCCGAAGTGAAACAGACGCTAGACGTAATCTTAGAAAACATTGTTAAAGATGAAACAAGTGCTACGATTTTAATCACTGATCTAAATTTAACCGCAGATGAATCGAGATGGCTAAACAGTGAAGTCAATAAATTAAATGAAGCAAAAAAAGATATAACTCTTACCCTCTTAGACCATCATGGAAGCGGTGAAGATAGTGCAAGTAAGTATGAGTGGTATTTTCTTGACACAAACAGATGTGCAACTAAGATTACATATGACTACGTAAAAGAGAACTTTGAATTTAATGAACCTTCTTGGATGAATAAGTTTGTAAATATAGTAAATGCTGTTGATTTATGGAAAATGGACGAAGAAGCTAACTTTGAGTACGGAAAAGTTTGTATGCGTCTTATAACTGAGACAAGAGAACTCAATAAAGTCATGTTTGCCAATGTTGATAACAACTATAAAATATCACTCCTGCTTGAAGCTACAAAATATATAGATGAAGAGAATGCTCCTATAGTTTTAGACGAAAAAATTCATCTAATAAAAAAAGAGTTTTTTAAGCGTGGCAAAAATGACACTTTAGATAACTTGGCAACAGAGTTCATAGTTGAACTTTTAGGTCAGAGTAGAGATGAAAAAACAATCTACTATAAAGGTTACAGAGGCTATTTAAGCTATGGGGTTGGTAATACTTCTATCATAGGAAATGGTTTTTTATTGGCATATCCTGAATATGATTTTATTGTAGATGTCAGCTACAGAGGGACAATGAGCCTCAGAGCCAACAATAAGGTCAGTGTTTCACAGATATCAAAAGAGTGGTCAAATGGTGGAGGACATCCTAATGCAGCAGGCGGTCGCATTATCGGTTTTAAAGAGCAATACCATTATGATAAAGTCAAAAAACAGATAGAAAAGATTATCAATGAAAAAGAGGCTGTTGCTGGTGATTTAGAGTATAAAAAAGAGTCTTAAAAAGGGCTCACTTATAAATACCTAGTTATTAGCAAAATATCTCTCTATACCATTTGCCATACCTTGAGCCATTGTTTTTCTATACTCGTTATTCACTAGCATTTTTGCCTCTTTTGGATTTGATATGAAGCCAACTTCAACCAAAACAGAAGGCATTTGAGCCCCGACTAAAACCCAAAAAGGTCCCTCTCTGACTCCCCCGTCTTTAACGTCTTTGTATTTACCGCTAAGCAAACCGAGCATTCCCCTTTGCAGATCAATAGCAAGTTTGTTTGAAGCCAATATATTATGGTGGTTGAGAAGATTTAAATAGCTGTCTTTTCCATACATATTCATATCACTCATATCTGCTGAATTCTCCTGTGCTGCTACTCTTTTAGCTCTACTTGAACGGGAGGGAGATAAAAAATAGCACTCTATACCGCTGGCACTGTTTGCATTTTTTTTATCAACAGCATTAGCATGAATACTTACAAATATATTTGCACTCTTCTCATTTGCATACTGCGTTCTTTTGCTGAGTTTTACGAATCTATCCCTGTCTCTAGTCATAAAAACTTTATATCCGCGAGACTTTAATATTTTTGCCAACTCTTTTGCTATTTTAAAAACAACTACTTTTTCTCTGTATTTTTTATATCCTACTGCCCCTGGATCTTTACCTCCATGCCCTGCATCTATAACAATTACTTTCTCTCTATCAACTTTTAAAGGTGGTTGATATGCTGGCATAGGTTTTATTTTTTCAATATTTATAACTAATTCATCTGATTCTTTTATAAAATCTACATTTGTACCCGAGTCATTCTCAATGACAAGCCTGAGAATATCCGGCTTAAACTGTGCTAATTTAATCTTACGAATGCCATCTTTTCTAAGATTTTGAGATTTTGTGAGCGTTGATGGTTCTATATCAAATATATATCTGAAAACTTTGCTCTCTGATTCATGTAGAGTAAAATAATTAATCTGATTCTTCTCAAGTTCTTTGTCAAACTTAAGGACTAGTTTGCTATCTCTCCAGAATACAGACTTTAATTTATGAGAAGATTTAAGTTCTATTTTTTTATTTTTATCTTTTTTTAGATTTGCTTTTATGTTGTGAGTAGTGTATATTTTATCAGTTGACAACTTTTTAAGTTCTTTAGAATACTGCTCAACGTCTATATGAAGTTTTTTTCCGCTTCTTACAATCCCCTGTAAAGCACTTAATCTTAAGTTGGAGTCCTCTTCCATTATTGCTTTTAAATAGAGGTTTTTATAGTCATTGTATGCACGAAAATGATCACTCTGAGAGGAAGTTTTCATTAAACCTTCTGCTCTCTTTAATATTTCACTATTACTGAGAGCCTGAAGCGATATAACGAAAAGTAAGAGTAAA
The DNA here is from genome assembly GCF_015265455.1 of Candidatus Sulfurimonas baltica. NCBI lineage: Bacteria > Pseudomonadati > Campylobacterota > Epsilonproteobacteria > Campylobacterales > Sulfurimonadaceae > Sulfurimonas > Candidatus Sulfurimonas baltica. The sequence continues at coordinate 1,752,167 of NZ_CP054492.1, forward strand.
AAAAAAGAGCGAATCATCTATTTACTATTCACCCTCTGTGAGTTTTTCCATCAGCTCTTTTACGGAAATGATTTTATCTAACCTATATCCATTTGTACCGGAGAAGAATAGACCCGTCTCAAGATTGCCTTCAAAAGCATCACTAAGTCTGTCTGCTATGCAAAAACCAACCTCTTTTGCTTCTACGCCGCGATTACATGGTGCAACACAGTTAGAAATACACTTTATTGCAGGGCCTTCTCTTTTTTCTACTAACTCTGTAAGGTTAGTTCTAACCCCTTGTGCCGGGTACCCAACAGGAGATGCCATAAGTTGAATATCCTCTTTTTTAGCCCCTACTAGAACTTGTTTAAGATTTTCATGAGCATCACACTCAAAGGTTCCAATAAAACGGGTGCCCATCTGAACCCCTGAAGCACCAAGGGATATCATCTCTTCTATATCATTTTTATCCCAAACACCGCCCGCAGCTATTACCGGAATATCTCCCCACAAGGCTGCTTCTTCAACAACTGGTTTAACAAGATTTTCTAGCTGATTCTCAGGCATTGAACACTGCTCATACGTAAAACCTTGATGTCCACCACTCTTTGGTCCTTCAAGAACTACTGCATCTGGAAGTCTGTTGTATCTTTTTTGCCATCTTTTACATATAATTTTAAGAGCTTTTGCAGATGAAACAATCGGCACAAGAGCAACATCAGGATAACCCTCTGTAAACTCTGGCATATTTGTTGGAAGTCCAGCACCTGTTATAATGATGTTAATACCTGCTTCACAGGCGTCTGTAACAACACGACCATAATCATTAATAGCATATAAAATATTTGCAGCAAGGGGTTTCTCTGCACATATCTTTCTGGCATTTTTCACTATAGCATTGAAACCATCTTTTGAGTAAAAACCTAAAGCATCAAGTGGCCTGCCAGCCACTAATTTTGTTGCATATTTCTTATCCTCGTAATAACCTGTCCCCACTGAACTGATTACACCGAGACCGCCCTCTTTTGAAACACTACCGGCTAATTTATCCCAACTTATGCCGACACCCATTCCGCCTTGAACTATGGGCTTCTCTATTATATGTTTACCAATTTTTAATGACTTAAAACCCATTAATTCACCTTTAGCTTTGCAAATTTTCTTTTTCCAACTTGAAGTATATACTCACCGCGCGATAATTGTAACTGCTCATCAGATACTTTTTCTTGGTTAATTTTAACAGCACCTTGCTTAATATCTCTCCTAGCTTGGGAAGTAGATGGCTCAATGTTACAATCTACCAAGGCTTTTGCAATCCAGACTTCTCCATCGCAACTAAATTCATCTATTTCTGTTGGAATTTGGCTATTTGAGTGTACTCTATCAAACTCAGACTTTGCATTTTGCGCTTGAATTTCGGAATGAAATCTTGTAGTAATTTCTAACGCTAAATCTTCTTTTACTGTTTTAGGGTGAAGAGAACCATTTTCTACGCCTGTTTTTATCTCTGAAATTTCATCCAAAGTTTTTGTACTAAGCAGCTCGTAAAATCTCCACATCAAATCATCTGAAATACTAAGAACTTTTCCAAACATGTCATTTGGCTCATCAGTAACACCAATATAGTTATTTAAAGATTTACTCATTTTTTGAACGCCATCAAGACCCTCTAAAATAGGCATCATTAAAATAGCTTGTTGTTTTTTTATATCATAAACTTTTTGAAGCTGTCTTCCCATTAGAAGATTGAATTTTTGGTCAGTCCCACCAATTTCTATATCACTTTTAAGATGAACACTGTCATAACCCTGAAGAAGTGGGTACATAAACTCACTTACTGCGATTGGTGTTTGTGAAGCAAATCTCTTTGAAAAATCATCACGCTCTAACATTCTTGCTACTGTTAATGTTGACGACAATTCAAGCATCCCTGCCGCACCTAGTGCTTCTAACCAGTCATTGTTGTAAACTATATCTGTTTTGTCTTTATCTAATATCTTAAAGGCTTGTGTTGTATAAGACTTTATGTTCTTTTTTATATCTTCTTTTGAGAGTACTTTTCTTGTAGCACTTTTACCTGTTGGATCACCTATTTGAGCTGTAAAATCACCTATTAAAAACTGAACTCTGCCACCATATTTTTGAAAAGTTGCTAATTTTTGTAAAAGAACAGTATGTCCTAAATGCAAATCAGGTGCAGTTGGATCAAAACCAGCTTTTACTGTATAAGTCTTGCCTTCATCAAAGTATGCTTTTAATAATTTTTCAATTCTTTCATTATCAATAATCTCTGCACAACCTCTATTTATTTCTCTTAAAGCTTCACTAACCATTTCATATCTTCCTATTTAATTTCTATATGCATCATCTGTTCGTATAAGATGTATAACTTTTATTTTTTGTTCCATTTTAGCACGAAGGGAATTAATATCCGATTCTTTTGACTCAAAGCCAAGCTCACAATATCTTGTTGATTCACTTTTATTTTTTCCAAGTTCAATTGAATTTATATCAATATTTAATTTTACCAAAAAATTTAAAAAATCTGCCAGAGTTCCTTTGCCGATATGAAGTGAAACAATCATATTGTAATTGTAAATATTTTGTTTTTCCCATTTTACGAACACCATTGGCACATGTTTATCTATATCTTTAATCGCACTTTTACACATTTTATGATGAACATGAACTTTGCCTTTTTCTAAAAGTGCAACTATTTCATCACCAGTTTTTGGATGACAGCAGTAATCAAATACAACGTCACTTATGTTTGAGGTACTATATATTTCAATTCCTCTTGATATATACTGTTTTAATTTAAATCTATGAGAAGAGAGAAATCTTTTGAAACGATTATTTTGACTTATATCCATTACAAACTTATGGATAACTTCACGAAAATGATCTATATCTGTGGGAATTGCAGCTTTTTTTTCACTGCTGTGCGTCTCTAGCCACTCAAGAACTCTTGAAGTGTTCAAATTCATTGCAGTTGCTAAGATATTTACACTTGATTTTGCATTAATCTCTCTCACTCTTAAATTACAGTTTTGCCTCATACTTGCTTTGGCTTTAGATGTTTTTACGGCATCTATCCAACTACATCTTGTGATAGGGTTTTCACTCATTTCTATTTTAACGATATCACCATTATGCAATTCACTTAAAAGTGGAGCTTTTGTTTTATTTATAAGAGCTGACTTTGCATGGTCCCCAACATAAGTGTGAACAACATAAGCAAAATCAAGAACAATTGCTCCACGAGGAAGCATAAAAGCTTGACCAGTTGGAGAAAATACGGATATATCATCACTATATAAGTCATTTTTAATTAAATCATAAAAATCTTCCACTGACTCATTTTGATAACCCAAATTATTTAACCAGTCCAATTTAATACTATTATTTCCGCCACTCTTATATTTCCAATGAGCGGCAACACCAAGTTCTGCAGTATTATGCATATCATAAGTTCTAATTTGTACTTCAAAAATAGCAGTATTGTAAAAAACAGTGGTATGTATAGTTTGATAACCATTATCCTTAGCAACAGCTATGTAGTCTTTAAATCTTGAACTAAGAGGTTGAAAATGAAGATGAATCAGGCCTAAAATATTGTAGCATTTCACAGAATCTTTAGTTAATATTCTAACAGCTAAAAGATCTAATACCTCCTCAATGCCTATACCTTTTCTTTGCATTTTCAGATATATAGAGTAGCGGTGTTTTACACGAGAAAGTATCTCAAAGTCATCTTCAAAAAAACCATTTTGAACTAAAATTTTACTTATTGACTGTTTAAACTCATCTAATTTCATCTCAATTGCATGATAATTTGTATCAAGATAGTTATCTATGTGGTGTTTTTCTTCTTTAAAAAGATATGAGAAGCTTAAATCTTCTAATATATTTTTCAAAAAAGATATACCCAAACGATGTGCAATTGGACCATAAACAACAAGTGTTTCTTCGGCTATACGTTTTTGTTTATGCTCTGGAAGGGCATCAAGAGTTAGCATATTATGTAATCTATCACAAAGTTTTACAACTAGCACTCTAACGTCTTCTGTACTTGCTAAAAGCATCTTTCTAAAAGAAAGAGCAGATACAACTAATCGTTCATTTGAATTTGACGGAATAAGCTCAGAGTCCCGAATGGTATCTATTTTTGTAAGGCCTTCAACTAAGTGCGCTACATCATCACCAAAAAGCTCTTTAATTTCATCAATAGAAACTTCTGTATCTTCAACAATATCATGGAGAAGTGCTGCTATAGTCATAGCTTCATCATCAGTTATTGAGGCGACAATACTTGCTACTAAAATTGGATGAATTATGTAAGGCTGACCACTTTTTCTGAGCTGATCTGTGTGGGCTTTTTTTGAGTACTCTAACGCATTGTGAAGAGCATCGCTTGGGGTTATTTGTGAAAAAAGGTAAGTTATAGCCGAGTCAACATCATGTATATGTTTAACTTTTTCGATATTGACTTGACTCAAACTCAAAGTATTATTTCTCTATGTCAACAAAGCCTTTAATTATTATAAGGCCCTCAGCAATTTCCATTAAAGCTAAATCTGCTGCTTTTATATTTTTTGAAACACTAAGTTTACTAGTCGCACCGTTTAAAAGCTGATCTGTTCTTTTTGCTACAGCTAAGGCTATTTGGTAACGATCCATATTTGGGTTGTTGTCTAAAATTTTCGCTGTTAATTCTTCTACTTTCATTCTTTTTCCTTAAATTTATTTTACGATTGAGCAGTTTTGCATATTACCGTTTAGTATATCCAAAAGATTGCCTTTTTTAAACATGTCACATATTAGAATTGGTAATGAATTGTCTTTTGCCAATGCTATAGATGTGTCATCCATAACTTTGATATTGTCACTAAGTGCCTGCTCATAAGATAATGTCGGCAATTTAACAGCATCACTGAACTTTTTAGGGTCTTTATCATAAACACCATCAACTTTTGTGGCTTTAATAATAACTTCTGCCCCTATTTCTACTGCTCTAAGAGTTGCAGCCGTATCTGTGGTAAAGTATGGATTTCCTGTTCCTGCTGCAAAAATAACAACGCGGCCCTTCTCTAAATGACGAACTGCACGGCGGTTAATGTAAGGCTCTGCTATCTGTTCCATTTTGATAGCTGTCTGCATGCGGACCTGAAGTCCTGCATGTTCGCACGCTTCTTGCATAGCAACACCATTTATAACAGTCGCCAACATCCCCATATAGTCACCAGATGTTCTTTTAATAATACCATCTTTAGCAGCCGTTACGCCACGAATTATATTACCGCCTCCAATAACTATACCGACTTCAATCCCCGCGTCCACCAATGACTTAATCTCTTGAGAAATATAGTTTAAAATCTGTGTGTCGATTCCATGACCTGCTTCACCTGCTAATGCTTCACCTGAAAACTTAACCAATACTCGTTTGTTAGCCATGAAATTCCTTTATATAAAATCCGCGAAGTATACTTAACAATGGCTTTGATATTGCTTTGAATATATTGCAGTGAAATAAAAGATAAAGTTTTATAGAAACTCACATGTAGGACTTGGTTCTATAGTATTATCAATGTTTTAAGTTCAATAGGAATATAATAGCTTCACTAAATATTCTAAGTGACAAAAAGGGGCTTTATATATGTCATCTGATACAAAAATACAATGGGACGATTCTTATTCCATTGATGTAGACACAATTGACAACCAACATAAAAATTTGTTTGCATTAGTAAATAAGCTATATGACCTAGATGAAATAAAAAACACAAAAGATGATCTTAAAAAAATTTTATATGAGTTTAATGATTATATAAATGTTCATTTTGCAGCTGAGGAGAAGTATATGTCTTATATTGGCTTTCCTGAACTAGAGCAGCAAAAAGAGACACATGAAAGCTTTAGAAAACTTTTGATTGAGATTATTAGCACCCCTGCAAAACTTGAAATTATCAAGACTAAAATGCGAGTATTTGCAAAACGTGCTCTTATTGATCATATATCAAATGAAGATGTTAAAATAAAACAATTTAAACAACAAAAACAAGAATCCGAAGAGAAAGAAAAGATAGATAAATCGGAAGTTTAAATTTATAAAAATTTTATATTATCTTTTATTATAATTTGAAATTTTCACCTTTAATACTTTCTAGTGTACTATTTTCAAACATTTTCTTTATCAGTTTCTTGGGTTCTGCCCACTGATCATGCAAAGAGCATCTATTTTTTCCATCACACATGCCAATACCAAGTAAACATTGTTGATTATTGATTTGTTCGTTGAATTCATTTAAAATATCAATCACACTTATGTTTGATGCAGGTTTAGCCAACTTATAACCGCCCTCTCTTCCCTGTACAGATATAATAAATTCTGCTTTTACCAATTGAGTCATAATTTTTGTCAAAAACTTATATGGAATATCAAGCATTTGTGACAACTCTTTTGCACTGCAAAGCTTAGTGTCATTTATATTGGCAATATAACTCAAGACTCTAATTGCATATTGAGATGTATTACTTAATTGCATATTCTCCCCTTTGAATTTAACATTATATACTAAATATCTATTAATACATTTAAATACTACTAAAAGGTAGAATTAATATTTTCTTGCTACAATTTCAAATACTACTTAGTGGTAGAATTTATAAGGAGAGTTATTATGAGTGAACGTATTACTAAAAATATGGCTAGAAATATTTACTTTGGCGGAAGTCTTTTTGCTATTTTATTATTTGCCGGTCTTACTGTGGATACTGTGCAAAAGATCCCAAAACTGACTAACAGTGACAAAATCACCGAGTCTGTTGCCCGCGGAAAGAATTTGTGGGAAGTTAACAACTGTGTGGGATGTCATACAATTATGGGAGAAGGCGCTTACTATGCACCGGAACTTGCTAATGTATTTGACAGAAGAGGCCTAAAAAATGAAGAAGTTTTTAAATCATATATGATTGGCTGGATGGCTGCACAGCCGCTAAGTGAGCCAGGCAGAAGAAAAATGCCTCAATTTAACTTAAGTGAAGAAGAAGTAAATAATATTTCTGACTTTTTAATCTGGACATCTCGTATTGACGATAACGAATGGCCACCAAACATCGAAGGATAATTAAAGATGAAGTACAGTTCACAAATGGTAGCAAAGCCATATTTTATTTTTGCATTAGCTCTTCTAGCCGGAGAGATACTTTTTGGTCTAATACTTGGAACACAGTATATTAACGGAGACTTCTTGTTTCCACATATCCCGTTTAATGTTGCAAGAATGGTTCACACAAACCTACTTATAGTTCTTATACTATTTGCTTTTATGGGTGCTACTTACTACTTGGTGCCTGAAGAATCAGAAAGAGAGCTGTGGAGTCCATGGCTTGCAAAAGTTACCTTTTGGATATTTGCTGCAGCCGGTGTTATGACTATTTTAGGTTATCTGCTTGTTCCTTACGCAACCTTGGCAGAGATCACATACAACAGCTTATTGCCGACAATGGGGAGAGAGTTTTTAGAACAGCCTACAATTACGAAGATTGGTATTGTTATAGTTGCTTTGGCCTTTGTGTTAAACGTTGGTATGACTGTAATCAAAGGTAGAAAAACTGTTATTACTGTTGTACTTTTAACCGGTCTTCTTGGTCTGGCGGTTTTCTTTTTATTTGCGTTTTATCTCCCTGAGAATCTAGTTTTAGATAAATTTTTCTGGTGGTATGTGGTTCACTTATGGGTTGAGGGTGTTTGGGAGCTTATTTTAGGAGCTATACTCTCATTTGTACTTATTAAAGTTACAGGCGTGGATCGTGAACATATCGATAAGTGGCTTTACCTTATTATTGCTATGACACTTGTTTCTGGAATTGTTGGTACTGGTCATCACTATTTTTATATAGGTACACCATCTTACTGGTTATGGATTGGCTCTATTGCCTCAGCTGTTGAGCCTTTGCCTTTCTTTTTAATGGTACTTTATGCATTTACCATGGCTAAACAACGTCGAATAGATCATGACAATAAAATAGCACTTACTTGGGCTAAAGGTACAGCGGTAATGGCATTTTTAGGTGCTGGTGTTTGGGGCTTTTTACACACTTTAGCTCCCGTTAATTTCTACACTCATGGGACACAGCTGACCGCTGCACACGGTCACTTGGCATTCTTTGGTGCATATATCATGATAATGTTTACAATCATTTCTTATGCTATGCCGATTATGCGTGGTCGTCCTCATGGAAATGGCCCTAAATCCCAAAGTATGGAGCTTAAAGGTTTTTGGATGATGGTAATTGGTATGCTTGGTGTTACGGTAGCTCTTACAGTAGCCGGAGCTATACAAATAATGTTACAGCGTTGGCCGGATGTAGATGCGCTTAGTTTTATGGCAACACAGGCTGAAATAATTCCTGTTTACATGGTTCGTTTAGTGTTTGGAGTAGTTACACTTGCCGGTCTTTTAGCATACCTTTACAGTTTCTTTGTTAAAGAGACAGCAATAGTAAAAGCATAAGAAAAACATATGGAAGAGAGCATTGGTAAGGTTTGGAACAAATTTTTAAATAAAAAAACAAGTAAGTCTCACAATGAGAGCCAAGTTTTTTTTACAGATAAAAGCAAATCTTTACAGATTTTTTATCACCTTTTAGGTGGTGAAAAAGGCAAAGATTTGAAAGTTACCGATAAGCGTTTTATAGATACCTCACGTTCATTTTTAGAAAAAATATCGGGTGCTGGTGACACTTTTTTTCTTGCTAATCAAGATGAAAAAGGTATTTACCTCCCTGCATCACTTGCCTATTTTCCGACAAAAGAGCAAAATGAGATGCTATATTTTTGGCTGATTGCTCAAGCTACAAAAGTAGATGCAAACGGAGGTTCTCATGAAGATAAAAATATAATTGCATCTCAAATTCTGCTAAAAAAATACCCCGGTTTTAAAAACTTTTATGAGACAGCTACAGATTATCTCAACCTGAAATATGGTGAAACTTATCCATCTCCGATGTGGATATACCCATCTTTGTCTGGCAAAAACAAATACAGTGATTTTGAGGATGAGGAAGAAGCTGTCAGAGGTGAAGAGAAGCCAAATAAGACAGATACTCTAAAGATGAAAAAACAGGCAAATCAGATAGATGACAAAAAAGAGACAGACGGTCTTTTAGCTTTTCTTCCTGATTCACTTATGAGCATTATGGAGCAGGTAAATGTAGATAGAAGCGAAGATGACAGTTTTGATGAAGATGCTCTTTACAATGCCGAAGATTTAGATGAAATAACTCTAGGTAGAAAAAAAGCAAATCTATCTGCAAGACTAAAGATGGACCTTGATTTAACGACAAACAGCAGTGAAGAGTACCCTCTTGGAAAAGGTCACTTTATTGATGAATGGGACTACTCTAAAGAAATTTATCTAAAAAACTATGTATGTATAAAACCTATAATCACTACAAATATAGAACCGATTCCTTTACCTAAGCGTCTACAAAACATGGTAAAAAAGATTCAAAGCGAACTTGATTTAATGGAACTTGACCGTGTAAAAAACAATAAATTGCCATATGGTGATGAGATAAATATAGATACATGGATTGACTACAAATGTCATCAAAACAAATCTGGACATCATCAAAAGTTTTATGAGAGTTTTGTTAAAAAAACGCGTGACATGTCAACTCTGATTCTGGCAGATATTTCACTCTCTACTGAAGCTGGAATCACTCAAGAGATTCGTATTATTGACATGATTAAAGATGGACTAATGGTCTTTTCGGAGTCCCTTGAAAGATTGCAGGACAGGTTTGCTATATATGCCTTTTCATCTATTAAAAATAAAAATGTGCGTTTTCATATTATAAAAAATTTTAAAGAGAAGTACTCTAACTTAATACGCGGAAGAATAGATAGCATTAAACCAGGCTACTACACAAGGTTGGGTGCTGCAATTAGAGAGAGCGGAAAAATTTTAAACAAACAACAGAGTCAAAACAAACTTCTGCTTATTATCAGTGACGGTAAACCAAATGATGTAGACAGATATGATGGAAGATATGGGATAGAAGACACTAAAAAAGCTATACAAGAGGTTAGAAAACTTGGTATCACCCCTTTTTGTATTACTATTGATTTAGAGGCAAAAGATTATCTCTCATACCTCTTTGGAAAAAATGGCTATGTTGTAGTCAGAGACAGCAAAAAGTTACCTAAAGTACTACCTGAAATTTATATGAACTTAACAAAATAAGGAAAAAAATGTCAAATATATATTATTTATCACAAGCAAATGAAGTTGAACTTTTTGAAGCAGCATGTGAAATGAACCTGCCTATACTAATAAAAGGGCCTACCGGCTGCGGTAAGACAAGATTTATAGAGGCGATGGGTGAAAAGCTGAATCGCAAAGTCTATACGGTAGTATGCCACGATGACTTAAGCGCTGCCGATTTAGTCGGTCGCCATCTTATAGATGAAAATGGAACTTATTGGCAAGACGGACCTCTTACAAAAGCAGTTCGAGAAGGTGGGATTTGCTATCTTGACGAGATAATCGAGGCAAGAAAAGATACGACTGTCGTTCTTCACTCTCTTGCTGATTACAGAAGAGTCTTACCAATAGACAGAACCGGAGAGATGATTGAAGCTCACCCTGACTTTATGCTTGTTGTTTCATATAATCCAGGTTATCAAAATGTACTCAAAGGGATGAAGCCAAGTACAAAACAGCGTTTTATCTCACTAAGTTTTGATTACCCTAAAGCTGATGTTGAAAAAGAGATAATTATCAAAGAGAGTGGAGTAGATGCAGATGTGGCGCAAAAACTTGTAAATATAGCAGGGGAGATTAGACAACTTAGTGATAACGAGATTCAAGAAGCAGTTTCTACAAGGCTATTAATCTATGCAGCTAAACTTATTACCAAAGGTTTTAACCCTTACGATGCATGTATTCACTCAATAGTTGAATCACTAAGTGATGAAGATGAAGTACTAAAAGTTCTGGAAAAATTAATAGGACTTCACTTCACAAAAAAAGATTTAATCTAAAACTCAAATTCTTGTTTCAATTAATACTAAAGTACCCTTATTTGATGTAAAATTCTATAAAATTTTATAATGAGCAAATATGAGCGAAATGAAAAGAGTAGAGTTCGGTGACCACTACAGAGATAAAAAGAATGCTGTATTCTTAGTTATATATGTAAATGAAATCTCACCGTGGAAGTACTTTAACGATGAGATTAAAAGCATGAGATGTCCGGCAATAATCATGATAGACAGATGGGATGGACGAATGGGCTTTCCTGGTGGAACAGTTGATGAGGGCGAAGAGCTTTTGGATGCACTTGTAAGAGAGGTCAAAGAGGAGATAGGGATAAATGTAAAGCCAGACAAAGTCCGCCCTATTGCCTCACACGAGTGGAAGATAGCCACTCATCTTTACGGACTTGAAGTTCTAGAAGCTGAGTTTTTGCATATCTACTACCATATACTTAACAACTTTTCACGCTCTATTTTGCTTCATGCCTACGAAGAGGGTGATAAGTCACACTTTCTATCTGAGATAACGGGCATAAAGATTATCCCTTTAGTCCAACATGCAGGCAAAGGGATAAACCACTTTTTAGAGAACTCTTTTGCTGGTTCTGCAAAAAAAGAGCTGCTTATTTTACTCGATGAAGTTTTTAATATCGAGGTCAAGTAAAAGTATATGAGCATTTTTGATTGCTTGTACATGTAGATTCTCATCTTCTACTTTAGCAGCATCTCCTTGTGCGAAAACAATCCCATTTATTTTTGCACTCCCCTCCATAACTTTTACATAAAGCGCTCGACCTTTTGAAAGCTTAAACTCCAGATTTTTTCCATCATCTATCTCTGACGCATACATTGAGGCATCTTGGTAGATTTTTATTTTTGCACCACTCCCCTCAGGTCCAACTACATGTAGCCACTTGTTATGTCTATCTTTTAGTTCAAATTCTCTCGAGCCATACTGTGGATTCAGACCTTTTTCTTTTGGAATAATCCATGTCTGAATAAGATGAAGCTCTTGCTCTGCTGCATTTATCTCAGAATGGGTGATGCCTGTTCCGGCACTCATATACTGAACAGAGCCTCTACCAAGACTCTCCATGTGCCCCATAGAGTCCTGATGTGTAAGTTCACCTCTTAATACATAGGTAATAATCTCCATATCATTGTGAGGGTGTTCTCCAAACCCCTCATTTCCTTTTATAAGGTCATCATTCATAACACGAAGAGGACCATAGTGAATGTTGTCAAAATCTCTATATTCAGCAAATGAGAAATGAAAACGGCTTTTTAACCAACCATGGTCTGCTAAATACAATGAGTTAAACGGTATATGTTCTATCATTTTCTCACTCCTGCGTTTTAAAATATATTATTTTTCACATATTGTCATTATATGCTTTTAATGCCAATAGTTGATTAAGGGTAATGAAAATATAATGTCCTGTATAACTAAAATCTGATAGCAACATGGAGAGTTTATGAATTCAAGAATTGCACTGTTTATATTAACCTTTTTTCTTACCATTCCTCTATATGCCAACAGTGCTGTTGTATTTATGTATCACCGTTTTGGCGAGTCGAAATACCCATCTACCAATATTACAATTGAGCAGTTTAGGTATCAACTCGATTACCTGCAAAAAAACGACTACAACGTCTGGCCGCTATCAAAAGTAATAGACCATATAAGAAACAAAAAAACTCTCCCACCAAAAACAGTTGCCATTACAATAGATGATGCCTATATAAGTACTTTTACAAAAGCTTACCCTATGCTAAAGAGCAAAAGTTTTCCATTTACTGTTTTTGTTAGCACTAACCAGGTTGACAGCAAATCTAACTCCTACATGTCATGGGAGCAGATGAGAGAGATGCAAAAAAATGGTTCTGAGTTTGCTAACCACTCACTTAGTCATGAGTTTCTTCTCCCTAAAAAAAATGAGCCGGAAGAGACGTGGAAAAAATGGATTTCTGCCGAGATACAAGGTGCTGAGAAACGCCTAAAAGAGGAGCTTGGAGAAGATGTAAACAGCCAAAAACTCTTCTCTTACCCTTTTGGGGAGTACACAATGAAAACCGCAGAGTTGGTAAGAGAGTTAGGGTATGTTGGAATCACCCAAACATCAGGTCCAGTTGGTGAGGAGAGTGACTTAATGGCAATAACAAGATTTCCAATGGCAGAGGCATTTGCCACTCCAGATGGATTTAAAACCAAGTTAAACACAATACCTATCCCAATAGAAACTATTAAGCCGAGAGAACCATTTATAAAAGAGAACCCACCAAAATTACGCATAAAGCTAAAAGAAGAAGTTAAAAATATAGGGTGCTATACATCCAATGGAGAAGCTATAAAAGTAAATTGGATTTCAAAAACAGAGTTTGAAATCAGTGCAGATAAAGAGCTAAAACCACCAAGAGACAAGTATACATGTACAGCACAAGCCAAAGATGCAAAATGGTATTGGCACAGCCATTTTTGGATAATTGAGAAATAACTTAAAGTAAGAGGTCATTCATTTATTTGAATGAACTTTTTTACTCTGCTTTCTTCTTTTTAACTTTTTTTACTATCTGTTTGCGGTGACGTGGTTTCTTTTTCTTATCTTTAGCAACGTGAGCTACCTCATCGGATACTTCTGGAGTGAAGCCTTCTAGCTCTTCTTGTGGCATTTCATTTTTCAACCTCAACTCTAAAATACTTAACAGCCCCTCTTCTTCAGGAGATACAAAACATATAGATTCCCCTACTCCGTCAACAAGTATAAGGCGGTTAAAATAATCCTCATGCTGAGGAGGAAGGTCATAGTTTAGGATAGTTTGTATATTGTTTAACTCCAAAGATTGCAAAATCATATCAGTAGTTATTAGTATATTTAATTCACCTGAGTTAAAGGCTTTAGCTGCCTCTTCGTGTTGCTCAACTCTATGATTGCCATGAATTGAAGTAGCTGAAATATCTTTAGTTTTTAGATATTCATTGAGCTCATCTGCTCTGCGTTTACTTCTTACAACAACGACACTCTGTTTTTTGTCACTGTTTTTAATAAAGAACTCAAGCATAGAAGCTTTGTCGCCCTCTTTCACTAGATAAGCTACTTGTTTAGTGCGTTTTCCGACACTTACATTGTCATAGTATTTTTTTTTGCTAGGTTTTTTAGTTTTCTCTTCTGACATGTAGTTATTTCCTTAATATTTGAGCGAATTATAGCTGATTTTTACTGCTTCAACGATTTGAGCAGTGTTGGCAACTCTCTTAGTGTTTTAATCTTGTAAGTTGCGCTGCTAAAGTCATGAGATACTGTAAATGCATTTTCTACTACCGCGCAATCTATCCCTGCATTGACAGCCGAACTAAGCCCTCTTTGTGAATCTTCTATTACTAAACACTCCTCTTTTAGAGCGTTAAACTTTTTCATACCTGCAAGATATGGATCTGCATGTGGCTTAGCACGAGCATACTCTTCAACACAAAGTGTAAAATCCATATACTTTACTATCTCTCTTTGTGAGTGTATCAGGTCAAAATCAACTCTTCTTGAAGTAGTTACTATCCCAAAACTGTACTCTTTAGACAACTCCTCAAGAACATCGACTACTCCGTCTATCTCTATATGCTCTGATGAGATAAACTCTCGGTAGTAGATATCTCTTCGCTTTCTTTGTTTATCAACTGTTTTTTGAGTGTGTCCATGCTTCTTTGCCACTTCCCATGCTGTTCCGCCTCTTGCCATTATCTCCATATAGACATCAAACGGAAGTTCTACATCTATCTCATTCAAAGATTTTTTATTAGCTTCGTAATACCACTTTTCAGTCTCTACAAGTACACCGTCATTGTCAAACAGAAGATACTTTTTCAATTACTTAACCTTTTTAATAAATACAACTTTGAGGTAGTCGCCCTCTTTGAACTTCTCTGCAACCCTGAAATCTTTTGGCAGAGTGAAACTCTCTTCAACTGTGTATTTCCCGCCAAGCTCTTTAAATGCTTTAAAGATAAAGTCTCTAAACGTCATCATCCCAAAGTTTGCGTAGTTTGTGGAGGCAACTATCACACCGCCTTTGTTTGTTATCTGTATAGCCTCTTTAAGAAGTTTTACATAGTCTTTTGCCACAGAGAATGTAACCTTTTTAGACCTAGCAAAACTAGGCGGGTCAAGAACTACCAAATCAAACAATAAACTCTTTTTTACGGCATACTTAAAGTAGTTAAAAACATCTTCAACTATAATCTCTTGGCTCTCTACATGTATGGCGTTTATACTAAACTGTTCCTCTGTTTTACTGCGGCTTCTGTTTGCCAAGTCAACACTTGTGGTTTTGCTCGAACCGCCAAGAGCTGCAAAAACAGAAAATGCACCAGTGTACGAGAAAGTGTTGAGAACTGTCTTTCCTTTTGCGTATTTGTCACGTATTGTTTTTCGCACTTCTCTTTGGTCTAAAAACACACCGACCATTGGTCCATCGTCTAGGTAGATGGCAAAATTTGCACCGTTTTCTTTTACTATGATGGGAGCATCCGATTTAGTTCCGCAAACAAAATCATCCGCATCGTCCAAGTACTGACCTTTTGCGTCAAACCTTTTCTTTTGATATATCCCTTTGTACTCTACTGAAGATTTAAGCGCTTTTAAAACCTCATCTTTAAGTTCATATATACCAATGCTATACCATGTAGCCATATAAAAACCATCAAAATAGTCTATGGTTAAACCGCCTACTCCGTCACCCTCGCCGTTAAAAACTCTAAATGCCGTAGTCTCTTCGTCGCTAAAAAACTCTTCT
The DNA here is from genome assembly GCF_015265455.1 of Candidatus Sulfurimonas baltica. NCBI lineage: Bacteria > Pseudomonadati > Campylobacterota > Epsilonproteobacteria > Campylobacterales > Sulfurimonadaceae > Sulfurimonas > Candidatus Sulfurimonas baltica. Next base: position 1,767,978 of record NZ_CP054492.1, read on the forward strand.
CTGTACTCTATGGCAGATTTTATTCTCTTTGCAAAGTACTTCGCATCTATTTGTTCATCTTTGTTTGACGAGAGTACCCAACCGTAACCTTTGTTTTGAATACCGTAGTAACCTTTAGCAATGAACTTTTTTTTACTGTCCATTAAATTTACTATTGTCCCCTCTTTTGTCAATCTACTCAAATCTGCAATAGACTCTTTTGATATAAGCGGGTATCCATCTTTGTATTCATCAATATATTCGGGTTTTACAGTTAGCTCAATCTCTTTATACATGTTGTTTTTCCTTGGTGCAATTATAGTATAAATATGAATTGTGTTTTAAGGTTTTGAAGTTCATTATGATAGAATTATTAAAATGTATACATCATGGAGAGAAAAAATGAGTGATGAAGATATAAAAAACAATGTTAAAAATATGTTTGATGAAGTTGCAACCAGATATGAAAATATAGACTTTTTTAAGATTTCAGCTAAAAATATAGCTGATTTACTCCCATGTAAAGGTGTGAGTAATGTTTTAGATGTAGCATGCGGTACGGGCAATGTTGTCTTGGAGTATGCTTCAACTTTTGCAGATGCCAACTTTGACGCAGTTGATATCTCAACACAGATGCTCGAGTGTGCAAAAGAAAAAGCCAAAGAGCAAAACATAACAAATATCACTTTTTACTGCTGTGATATTGAAACTCTCGACATGCAAAAGCAGTATGACATAGTTACATGTTCATACGCTCTGTTTTTTTTACCAAATCCCATAGATACGCTTAAAATACTTTATGCACATGTAAAAACCGGTGGAACACTCATCTTTACATCTTTTACACAAAATGCTTTTTCTCCCTCATCTAAAATACTTGCTGATTTGTTTGAATCATTTGAGGTTAAAACACCTCAAAAAAGCTGGAAAACTCTTCAAACTACTCAGGAGATAACCTACCTTTGCAACCAAGCCGACATAGAAGATTTTGATGTTCATGAAAAAGCTATACGCTACCCACTGAGTCTGCCTGAGTGGTGGAGCTTAAACAATGACACAGCTCACAGAGGTATGTTGCTGCAGCTCTCTTGCGATGATTATGAATCAGTTAAAGAGATGTACTTTGAGGCTATGCAATGGCATGAAGATGAATCAAGAATGGTAGAACTAAATGCAGACACTTTTTATACTATTATTAGAAAAGGGACTAATAAATAGCAACTAAATTCTGGTTCAAGTCCAGAATGACGGGTGTGTCGTCAATGACAGCATTTTTCCAATAATGGACGTGTTTTCAATGACCACTTATTCAAATTAACGGCATATCGTCATTCCAAGCTTGACTTGGAATCTAGTTTATGAATTATTCACAAGTCTCAATTACAATATTATAAATTTGAACAAGTTTACATTTTTAATTTTTATTTGATAACAAATAACAAAATATTATAAAAAAGATGAATAATGTGTTAATAAAAGTTGCATATTGATTGATTTTAATATTGGTGGGAAGATGAGACTAAAAAATAGAGAGACCTGTTTTATCTGTAAATAGCTCCAATGCTTTAGTCCCGATAAGAGAGTTTCCCTGTGCGTTAAGTTCTGGTGAAAATACACAGATGCCCATAAGCTTGGGAACGATAGCGACAATGCCTCCGCCTACTCCGCTTTTTCCAGGCAGACCTACATGAAAGGCAAAATCCCCAGAAGCATCATAGTGTCCACATGTAAGCATAACCGCATTAATCCGTTTTGCTTGAGATGGGGTTATGTAACACTTGTCAGTTATTGGGTCAACTCCATGATTTGCAAGGTAAAGCATAGCCCTTGAGAGCATTTTAGTATTCATCTCCAGAGCACAATGTTTAAAGTATGTACCGACTACATCTTCAACTTCGTTGTCAAGATTGTTAAAACTTTTCATCAAGTTTGCTAGGGCTAAGTTTCTGTGTCCATGTTGCATTTCAGAGGCAGATACTATCTCGCTTGAATCAATTGAGATATCATCTGAAATATCTCTTATAAACTCAACAACTTCTCTATATGCAACTTCACAGCCGCCGTAATGACTCATCAGTGCATCTGTGACATTGATAGCACCTGCATTTATAAAGGGGTTTCTCGGTTTGCCGTTTTCATATTCAAGCTGAACAAGGGAGTTAAATGGATTGCCAGATGGCTCATGTCCTATGCGGTTATACAGGGCTTTAGAGTAAAACTTCAGCGCCAATGTAAATGTAAAAACCTTTGAGATACTTTGAACTGAAAAAAGTGTATCTGCTTGACCGACACTATACTGAGTTCCATCAAACAGTGTTAGAGTCATAGCGAATTGTTTTGGATTTACTCCGGCTAAGGCCGGTATGTAGTTTGCAACTTTTCCGGTACCAAACAAAGGAGTAATCTCATTTGAAATTTCGTCTAGTATTGATTGGTAATCCATTAAAACTGCCTTTTATTACTCGCTAAGTTGTTTATGAAGTGAGTTTAAATCACCTAATATATTTATGCTCATTATCTTACCGTCTCTTATTTGGAAAAAAGAAGCGCCAGAATAACATATTCGTCTACCAGTTGGTGCATAATCAAATAGTGCACCTTCATGAGAGCCTGTATAGGTAACATAAATTGCCACCATATCATTTTCATATACCGACATCTCTACAGCATGATAAAGGTTTGGGAATACACCAATCAACATTTGTGCATACTCTTTAAAACCATCTATCCCATTCGCTGTAATATCGAGTGAGCCTCTAAAGCGAATATCTTTGTCACAAATTATATTTGCTTTGTCAAAGTCCTTATCATTCCACATTTGGTAATAAGCACTAATTAGTTCTTTGTTTGTCATATTTGTTTCTTTCTAGTCAGTATAACTACGTTTGTGTGGAAATTTTTGAACTGAGTCATACTCATCATCTTCCCAACCATCGTATTCATTATATGCATCATAATCTATAGTAAAAAGTTTTGGATAACCTAGTTTAACTAGTTCTTCATCTATAAAATTACGATTAAATCCTTTGTCCTCGCAAAGTAAAACGATATCAGCAATATCTGCTTCATCAACGCCACCAAGTTCCATTTCAAACACTACATCAGAAACGTTCATTACGCCCTCATAAATAAATTATTCTACGTGAGATTACCGTTTGATAAACATTACCAAACACAGCCAAAAAAACCTGAAATACCAATTTTTGGTATCTCTTTTGACCCAAAGGTTCTACTAAAGTGAACCAATAATTTGAGTGCGCAATTATACATCTTTTTTAAATAAAATCAGTAATAAAATTAAACCGCTCTCTCTCTTATACTTTAGTGATTTTCACTGCACTGTAGTTATAGTCAGGTTGCAAAGACTCACTGTCTAGTAAATCATTGGTTAAATAATTTATATCTCTATTACTAATTGGCATAAAAATAGTTTTTCTGTTTATGTCATCAGTTACCACAGCTACAGTAGTTATTGTTCCTCTGAGCGATGTGACCGTTACTATGTCATCACTTTTTATATTTAACAATTTTGCATCTTCGCTATTTATCTCTACAAATTCAAGTGCTTTACACTTTTGCAGTGTTTTTGGCAGATTTGTTTTTGTGCCGCTATGCCACTGGTCCCTTGTGCGACCTGTCAAAAGAACAAAAGGGTATTTTATACTTGTTTTCTCGCTCAGCAGTCTGTTCTCAACAAAATGAAGATTTGCTTTTTTATCTTTTGTTAAAAAGCCTTTGATATTTTCACCCCAAACAAAAGGTTTATCTGACAACTCATCATAATTTGCAAAATGAATATCCATATAATCGTTTAACTTTGTCATCTCCTGATACTCTTGAAAAATCTCTTTTGTATTTTTATAACTAAACTCTTTTTCAAAGCCAAGCTCCCATGCTAAAAGTTGAAATATTTGCCAATCAGCTTTACAATCAATAGAAGTTCGAGAGAGCTTCTCTTGCTTTGTAATACTTCTATCTAGGTTTGTCTGAGTACCCTCTTTTTCACCCCATGGAGCTGCCGGTAATCTTATATGGGCAAAGTTAGAAGTCTCACTATTGTCATACGCATTTATCTCCACAACCATAGGAATTTTTTTAATTAACTTCTCCATCTTATGTCTGTTTGGGAGATGATAGATTGGGTCGGTGTGACAAATTATAAGCAAATCCAAATCTGCTTCAAGCATCTGCGTTGCAGTAAGCCCAGGCTTGCTATAAATTTTATTTGTACACCAAAACTTTGATACTTTATTTATAGACTTTACATCAAAACCCAAATGAACAGCCAACATAGTGGACAAACCTCCAACCTCTCTGCCACCCATAGCGTTAGGCTGACCGGTAAGGCTAAGTGGCCCGTTTCCAGGTTTAAATATTTTTCCAGTTAAAAGATGAGTGTTTATAAGTGCCAAATTTTTATCAACGCCCTGAACAGACTGGTTAAGACCCATGGTCCATGCTGTTATAATATTTTTACTGTTTTTATAAAACATCCAAAACCATTCAAACTGCTCTTTGCTCAATCCGGTTCTTTTTAGCATTTTAGTTACAGGAACTCTTTTAAACTTGTTTTGCAAGAGTTCAAAATTGTTTACATGTAAGTCTACAAACTCTTTGTCATACATCTCTTCATCAATCAACCGCTTTGAGATTAGATTGAAAAAGTCTATATCACCGCTGGCTTTTATGGGAAGGTATAAATCAGCAATTTTTGCAGTTTCGGTATACCTAGGGTCTATCACAATAACTTTTAGCCCCTGCTTTTTAGCCTTTTTTATCTGGTTGTGAAACAATACATGTGATTCGGCGGTATTAGCACCCGTGAGGATAAGAAGGTCACTTTTAAAAATATCTTCCATTCTAAGGGGAACAAAGTCTGCCCCGATTGATTTTTTATAAGCAACAACTGCACTAGACATACATGTACGGGTGTTTGTGTCTACATTATTCGTACCTATAAAACCCTTTCCCAACTTGTTTGCAATATAGTAGTCTTCTGTTAAAAGTTGTCCCGAGAGATAGAAACCTATCTTTTTAGGTTTAGTTTTTTTTACTTTCTCGGCAATAGCTCTAATAGAGTCGCCCCAAGAGCTAATTTTATACTCATCGTCTATGCTATCTCTTGTCTGTGGTCTAAGAAGTCTTGTCGATGTGTCAATGCTTACAAGCTCTGATACACCTTTTGAACATAACTTCCCCTCATTTACAGGATATGCAACATCACCGATAAGCTTACTCTCATCATACTCCAACCCACAACCAACACCGCAATAACCACACACAGATTTTATCATTGTACAAAACTCATTCCAATTAAACTAATGCCATTATATTAGTATAAGTTTAATGTAAAGTTAAGATTATCTGTATAAATATTAATCAATACATTGCTTATTAAGTATATTTTTAATCGTATAATTTCTTAAAGACATTTTAAAAATGCAGATTTAAGAAAATGTCAACGTAGTAATTTAAAGAACAAGGAATAGCATGCAAGAGTTTATGGATATATATAAAAACAACATCAAGGATATAGAAAATTTTTTAGTAGAAACTATTTTCAATCTTGGAAATCTAAGTGAGAGAGAAAACAAAAAGTTTATCAATGTTTTTAAAGTTTTCCCATCTTTGGAGTTAATGTATGTTTGCGATGAAGAGAGTATGCTTCAGCTGTCCCAAAATATATATAGAAATAAAACAAGCGATATACCAATAGGCAGAGATAGAAACTATCTGCTTGAAAAAGTGCAGTTTGACTCTACTAACATTGCAATATCTAAAGCGTATATAAGCAGTGCTACAGGTGAGACTTGTATTACGGTAGCTAAAAAAGAGAATGGCAAAATATATTTTTTAGATTTTAACATCTCCGCCCTGCTTAAAAGACTTGGTTTGATTGAAATTCACAATGGCTTTAACCTTGTAAGTAAAAGTTTTTACTTCATTACTGCAAGTATTATGATGGTTTTAGCACTCTTTACGATTGGTTATGCGATGTATGAATTTATAAATTCACTTCTTTTTAAAGAGGGCTTGACAATAGAGTTGATTTTTAAACCTGTTATTGCACTTACTCTTGGATTGGCAATTTTTGATCTTGCAAAAACTGTTTTTGCACAAGAAGTGGTTTTTAAAAGCTACTCAAAAAACTCCAATGCTGAGTATAAGGTTTTGACAAAATTTTCCATTACTATTATTATAGCCATGCTTATAGAATCTCTTATGGTAGTGTTTAAAATTGCTATAGATGATTACTCGCATATGGTTCATGCCTTTTACCTTATTGGCGGAGTCTCTGTCTTAATACTGGCATTGGGTTTATTTATATATTTTACAAAAAAGAAAATTTAACAGTACCACTTCACTTATAGAACACTCACCTTTGGCGTTTTATAAGGGTGGTTTTATTATAATGACACTTATAAATTTCATACTCTCAACATGGATGAATTCATAAATCAATATTATAAAGTAGGCAAATGAACTGGCTTAATTTTTTTGAACACAGCACTCAACATAGACACCCTTTTGGAAGAGGTATAAATTCAAATCTGCATCCTGAAGAAGAAGAACTGTTTAACAAGTCTTATGAAGCATTTGAAAAAAAAGATATTATAAATGCATATAAGTACTTTTTTGAATCTCTTGAAAACTTCACAAACGATATCTCAAATGAAAATATAATAACTAAAATAGAAGATGATAAGTTAGAGTTTGAAATCTACCAAGGAAGTGCAAGAATCATCGGCACAATAACCAATGAAAAGCTTTATGCAGAAGTGATTATGGTGAAAAGTGACAAAGCAAATGTTGCCCTAAAAAGAAAAATACTTGAGAGAAACTATCAATTTACCTATGCTAGCTACTTTACTGACGAAGAGTATATAAAACTAAAACTTTTCCACGATAACATAACCATGAGTCCTCAAAAAATATTTTTCCCTTTAAGAGAGTTAGCTCTAAATGCCGACTTTGACAAAGAATATATCAGACACGAATTTCCAGATATGGAGCTCGAAGATATAGCACATTTAAAAGAGCTGAGCGAAGATGAAATAAAAATTAAATATGATTTTTTAAAAGAGTGGATAGAAGAACTAGATAAAAAAGTTAAAACACTTCCATCAAATGACAATACAGGTATGCAGTCGTTTATATATTTAACTGCCCTTTTTAAAATCGATTATCTTCTTGTACCAAAATATAATATCTATCAAAACATAACTAAAAAAGTACAAGAGTACTTTGGTGAGCAAAATACTACTCCCGAATCTAGAAATGATGAGTTAAAACAGTATTTGGAAGTACTTCAAGAGACAAGTATTGAAGAGTTTAGTAAGAATTTTTATAATGCTAGATATACCTTCAACCCAACGGAGAGAGCATCAAATGAAGAGATTAACAACTTCATAAATGAATCACTCATAAAAATAAGATGGTATAAAAACAATCGATATAGACAAATAATTCCTACTATTTACAGATATATAGCATTTTATATTCTTTACAACTATGGTATTCACCCAGTTATAAAAGAGCTACTTCATACACTTATTGCTATCCAATATCCTAAGTTTTTCAAAGCACTTGGTTATGCTACACTATATGATGAAGAGGATAAATCATTTTCTAAAAGGGCTATTATTTCAAAAATCGAGGATGCAATTGCCCCTTATCAGAACCAATTTAAACTGTTACAACCTTTTGGCAATAAACTTAACTTCAATTCTATGAATGAATTTAACAATAGTTTCTACCTTCAACTACAAAATTTAAACTTTGAGGAGATATAAATTATGAATACTCAATTAATCCTCGAAACATATATTGAAAATATCATACAGATTATGACGCCTTATGGAACCGGTACCGGTTTTATTATAGATGATTTAATCATAACTAACTCACATGTAGTCTCTGGACTAAAAGAGGTCGTAATAAGTTCTAAAAAGGTTCAAAGGACTATCGCTAAAGTTGTTTATGATGATCCATACTATGATTTAGCATTTATCAGCTTTAACTTTGAATCACCAAAAAATCCTTTGAAACTTACAACAAAAATAGTGGAAAATGGAGATAGCACTATAGCTATCGGTCACCCATACGGACTAAACTACACTGCTACCGAAGGTATAGTCTCTAGGGCATCAAGGCTTCAAGGTGATTTAGAGTATATACAGATTGATGCAGCTATAAACCCTGGAAACAGCGGTGGCCCTCTCCTTGATGCCGATGGAGATGTTATAGGTGTAAATACTTTTATAATTCAAAATGCGAATAATTTAGGTTTTTCACTCCCCTATTTTTATGTTAAAGAAGCACTTGAAAATTTCAAAAAATTGAACAAAGAAAATATTATTAAATGTCCATCATGTAAAAATCTCACTAATGAAGAGGATATTGTCAATGACTATTGCCCCGTTTGCGGAGTTAAACTTCAAGTAGCAAAACAACGAAGAAAAGGCTATATTCCAACAGGTGCCACAAAAATGATGGAAGATATACTTGCCTCATTAAATATAAATGTCACTTTAGCAAGAAGAAGTCAGGCATCTTGGAGAATTGATAGCGGAACCGCAAGGGTAGAGATAAGCTATTATGAGAATGGTATTATTATAGGCGAAACAAAACTATGTGCTATTCCAAATAAAAATATAGATGAAATATATGATTATTTGCTTAATGAAAATCAAAAACTCTCATATCTGCGATTTTCTATAAACGAGAACAGCATATATCTATCATACCTTATTATAGACTCATCCTTAACTCTAAAAGAAGGGAAAGTAGCGCTTGAAAGGTTATTAGAATACTCAAATAAATATGATGATATTTTAATAAACAAATATGGCGCCGTGCAACAAAAAAGGGATGAAGAGGATTAAAAAGATTACTCTTAGTGGTTATGCCCCTCTTCTGCGTGGTTGTGGTCTTGATTTATTTTACAATAGATTGCACCAAGAGAAGACTGTGCCATTATATCCCCCTTGTCAGCAGCTTTTTTAACCCAGTATTGTGCTTTTTCTTTATCTACAGGCATCCCAACCCCATCATAGTACATCAATCCTAGCCTGTGCTCAGATCTCGTATATCCTTGCATTGCAGATTTTTCATACCAATAAAATGCTTTTTTAAAATCTCCAGATGCGCCTTTGCCGCTCTCATACATACTAGCTAAAAAAGATTGTGCTCCGGCATCGCCTGAATCAGCTGCTTTTTTGTACCAATAAAATGACTTTTCTAAGTTCTTGTCAACCCCTTCACCTTTTTCATACTTCATTGCCAAAAGAAACTGTGCTCCTAAATTACCACTATTTGCAGCTTTTTCATACCAGAGCAAAGCTTCACCTTGATTTTTTTCTACTCCATCTCCAGAATCATACATTGACGCAAGTAGCATTTGTGCTTTTGCACTTCCATGAATTGCTGATTTTTTATACCACTCAAAGGCTTTGGCTTTATCTAACTTAGCCCCTTCACCTTTGTAGTAAGCATTACCAAGTTTATACTCCGCACGCAAAAAACCGCCCTCTGCTGCTCTATGCCAAAAAAGAACTGCTTTTTGCTTGTCTTGATTTGTACCTTTGCCGGCATAATACATGTTAGCAAGCATATAAAGAGCTCTTTCATCACCATTGGTTGCAAATGGCTCAAGCATAGTAAACGCACCTGCATAATCTTTATTAATATACGCTCTTGCACCTTTTTCTATATCTGATGCTATTAAATTAAATGTTATTGCAAATAATATTATCACTAATTTTAAATTCAAAAAATTCATAAAAAACCCTCTTAACTTTATTTATAATAATTATATCACATTGAGATAAACATTCAGGACACTATAATGCTCAAGCAAGTATTATACTACTTGAAAATATGTATAATATTTAAAATAATCAAGGAAAAAAATGTCAAACTTTGCGAGTGTTAAAGTCAATTTAAATGACTTTATAAGTGATTTAAATAAAAAAATAAAAGCTAATAATCTACATGTAGAAAAACTTCTAAAAATAAAACAAAAAACATATACAAACTTTGTAAAACCATTGCAAATGATGGAAGAGTATCTAGAACAATTCTTTACTCCTCTGTCTCATATAAATTCAGTAAATAATTCTGATAAAACACAAGATATATATGCAGATTCTTTGCCAATTATCACAGAGTACTCAACAAAATTATCTCAAAACATAGATATATACAAGGCATATAAAGAGATTGAAAAAAATGAAAAAGAGACACTAAACTATGAGCAAAAAAGGGTTATAGAACTTAATATTTTGAACTTTGAACTCAGTGGTGCACACCTGGATGAAAAAACCAAAGAGAGGCTTCAGGAGATACATATAAAAAAGAGTGAGCTCTCAAATAATTTTTCTCAAAATCTTTTAAACGCCACCAATGCCTATAAATACATAATTACAGACGAAAAAGACATAGAAGGATTACCACAAAGCGACATAGAAAATGCAAAGTTTGAAGAGGATGGAAAAACAAAATATAAGTTTACACTTCAAATGCCATCATATATTGCCTATATGACATATGGTAAAAATGCAAAAATAAGAGAAGAACTATATAAAGCTTATGTAACAAGATCGCCGGAAAATGCAATAATTATTGATGAACTTCTAAGTCTAAAAAATGAGATGAGCAATCTTTTAGGCTTTGATAACTATGCCTCTTACTCCTTGGCTAGCAAAATGGCAAAAAATGAAAAGAGTGTTGTTGATTTTCTCCAAACACTAATTATAAACTCAAAAGCTCAAGCACAAGAGGAGCTAAAAGAGCTTCAAAGTATCGCCAAAGAACCTCTTCAAAGTTTTGACACAGCTTATTACAGTGAAATCCTAAAAAAAGAAAAATATGATTTAGATGAAGAGCTTTACCGTCCATATTTTGAGCAAAAAAGTGTAGTTAATGGTATGTTTGAATTCTTAAACAGACTATTTGGAATTAAATTTGAAAAAGTGGATGAAGAGTTATGGGATAAAAAAGCATTCTCATACAATCTACATGTAGAAGATAAACTTGTTGCCAGACTTTATTTAGATTTAGAAGCAAGAGAGAGCAAAAAAGGTGGCGCTTGGATGCATAATTTCCAAACACACTGCAAAGATGAAAATGGAGATGAGCAATTAGCCTCGGCATTCATTGTGTGCAATTTTCCGCCTTCTAAAGAAAAAAATCCTTCACTACTTAGACATGATGATGTAGTTACTCTATTTCATGAGATGGGTCACGCAATTCATCATTTGTTGAGTAATGTAGACGAAAATGAGGTTAGCGGCGTCAATGGGGTTGAGTGGGATGCGGTTGAATTTCCATCACAGTTTTTAGAAAATTTTGCCTATGAGCCTCATGTTTTAAAACTATTTGCAATCCATCACGAAACTGGAGAAATTATTCCAGACGAAATGATCGATAAACTGGTTAGAAGTAAAAACTTTCTTTCTGCATCAGGTATGCTAAGACAGCTGGAATTTTCTATATTTGATTTTAAGCTTCACTCTAAAATCTATCAAGGTGATGAAGTTCAAAATTTACTAGATAGTATCAGAGAAGACACAGCACTAATAAAAACGCCTAGTTACAATAAGTTCCAAAATGGTTTTTCACATATATTTGCAGGTGGATATGCAGCTGGCTACTACAGCTACAAATGGGCTGAAGTTTTAAGTGCGGATGCCTTTTTCAGTGTAGTTGATGAGGGTATAATTGACTCAAATACGGCAAAAAAATATCTACATGTAGTACTTAACGGTGGTGGTGCAAAAAGTATGGGTGTACTCTTTAAAGAGCTTATGGGAAGAGAACCTAATCCAGACAATTTATTAAGACTCAATGGCATTAAATAGTGCGCATTGTTGCTCTTTTATTTTTATTTATTTCGTTGATATATGGAGAAACCACTTTGAAGATTGCAACTTATAATATTGAAAATCTTTTTGATTTAAAGAATGGTCAAAATAGATATGGGGAGTATATCCCAAATTCTAAATCAAACTGGAACTTAAAAAACTACAGAATAAAACTCCAAAATATTGCAAGAGTCATAAAAGATATTGATGCTGATATAATTGCTCTACAAGAGGTAGGTTCACTTGAAGCACTAAAAGATTTAAGAACAACCCTTACTCAGGGCGGTTTGTATTACAAATACTATAAGATAGCAGATAAGAAAAATACAAATATAAAAGTAGCAATACTAAGTAAAATACCTATTTTATATTCCAAAGAAGTCAGTGTTACATCATCCTATATATATAGAAATATACTAGAGACAAAATTTAATATAAATGGCAAAGATTTGTATATATTTGTAAATCACTGGAAATCAAAAGCCGGACCAGAGAGCATGAGAATAGTCTCTGCAAAAGCTCTAAAAAAAAGGGTTGAAGAGATAGGGTATGAGAAAAATATTATCTTAGTCGGAGATTTCAATTCAGACTATGAAGAGTATATAAAATTTATAAAAAAAAGAGAACATAATGATACAAATGGGAAGACAGCTATTAATCATGTTTTAAAAAGTATAAAACAAAATCAAAAAGCTTCTTATGTTAAATATATAAAAGATAATTTTTACAATCTTTGGTATGACGTGGAGGTGGCAGATAGGTATTCATACATATTTAGAGGTAAAAAAGAGGCGTTAGATAATATATTGATATCTCAATCACTCTTAAATAAAAAAGATATCTCATATATAAATAGCACTGCATCGAACTTTGATGCAAAATATCTATTTAAAAAGAAAAATATTTATAGATGGCAACTCTCACGCGGCAATATACAAAAACACAAAGGTAAAGGCTACTCAGACCACTTAGCAGTTACAGCAAAGTTTTTTGTGAAGTGAGACACCAGTCAATCTCTTTTTTATTATGTTCTCTTAAATAGTTATTTGAGTGAGAGAATGGCTTAGAGCCAAAAAAACCTCTATATGAAGATAGCGGTGAAGGGTGCGGAGCTTTTAGTACACAGTGCTTCGTGGTGTCAATTATAGACTCTTTTTTTTGTGATGGGCCGCCCCATAAAATAAAAACAATATTTTCATACTCAAATGACAACTTTTTAATTACACAGTCTGTAAATATTTCCCAGCCAATATTTTTATGAGAATTAGGTTTTGATTCTACAACAGTAAGAACACTATTTATAAGGAGAACTCCCTCTTTTGCCCATTGAGTAAGATTCCCATTTGCAGGAATTGCACAGCCTATATCATCTACTAATTCTTTAAAAATATTATTAAGTGATGGAGGAATTTTACAACTATCACAAACTGAAAAAGCCAATCCATTTGCTTGATTTACTCCATGATATGGATCTTGACCCATAATTACAACTTTTATTTTTTCCGGAGATACTAAATTAAAAGCTCTAAATATATTTCCATATTCCGGAAAGACTCTCTTAGTTTTATACTCTTGCTCAACTAAACCTTGTAATTTTTTAAAATAAGGAAGCTGCATCTCATTTTGTAATAATAGTGACCATTCTTTGTTTAAAAGCATAAAAAACCTAAGTGATTAAATTGAAAAAATTATATAAAAAATTTGATTTGATTGAGATAAATTTGATTATTTGTAAAGATAAGAAGTAAATTGATCAACTAGGCAGCGACCTACATTTCCACACCTGAAAGATGCAGTATTATCAGCGATGAGAGGCTTAGCTTCTGGGTTCGGAATGGAGCCAGGCGTTTCCCTCTCTCTATAGCCACCTAGACAATCAAGTGTAAAGACATCTAGATGTTCTTACATTTGACTGCTAGAGTCAATTAAAGTGAGTGTTTATACTATTTCTAGTATAGATTATTGTAAAGTCAACATTTTGCTAAATAACTGTATCAGTGCACGGTTCATTAAATAGTGTGTTTACACTAAGTAAGGTAGTGAACGAAGTTGTGTTCTATTCAAAGAACTGTAAAAAAAGACAAACGTACTATTAGTACTGGTCAGCTAAACATATTACTATGCGTACACACCCAGCCTATCAAGCTTGTAGTCTTCAAGCGTACTTCAGGGAACGTTCATCTTGGAGTTGGCTTCCCGCTTAGATGCTTTCAGCGGTTATCTCATCCATGCGTAGCTACCCAGCGATGCTCTTGGCAGAACAACTGGTGCACCAGTGGCATGTCCAACCCGGTCCTCTCGTACTAGGGTCAGCTCTCCTCAACGTTCCTACGCCCACGGAAGATAGGGACCGAACTGTCTCACGACGTTCTGAACCCAGCTCGCGTACCGCTTTAAATGGCGAACAGCCATACCCTTGGGACCTGCTCCAGCCCCAGGATGCGATGAGCCGACATCGAGGTGCCAAACCTCCCCGTCGATGTGAGCTCTTGGGGGAGATCAGCCTGTTATCCCCGGCGTACCTTTTATCCTTTGAGCGATGGCCCTTCCACACAGAACCACCGGATCACTATGACCGTCTTTCGACTCTGCTCGACTTGTATGTCTCACAGTCAGTCCGGCTTGTGCCATTATACTCTACGGTGGATTTCCAACCCACCTGAGCCGAACTTTGTAAGCCTCCGTTACTTTTTAGGAGGCGACCGCCCCAGTCAAACTACCCACCAGACATTGTCCTCGCACAAGATAATTGTACCGAGTTAGCTATCAGAATATTCAAGGGTGGTATCTCAAGGATGCCTCATCATAAACTGGCGTCTATGAATCAAAGGCTCCCACCTATCCTGCACGTGAATATCCCAATAGCAGTGTCAAGCTATAGTAAAGGTGCACGGGGTCTTTCCGTCTTTCCGCGGGTAGGAGGAATTTTCACCTCCACTACAATTTCACTGGATCCATTGTTGAGACAGCTCCCATCTCGTTACGCCATTCATGCAGGTCGGTATTTAACCGACAAGGAATTTCGCTACCTTAGGACCGTTATAGTTACGGCCGCCGTTTACTTGTGCTTCATTTCAATGCTTCGCAGAGCTAACAAATCCATTTAACATTCAAGCACCGGGCAGGCGTCACACCCTATACATCCTCTTACGAGTTAGCAGAGTGCTGTGTTTTTGGTAAACAGTCGGGAGGGACACTTTGCTGCGACCCGTCAATGCTTTGGAGAGTAAATCTCCTAACAAATAGGGCACACCTTATACCGAAGATACGGTGCTAGTTTGCAGAGTTCCTTAACAATGGTTCATCCACGCGCCTTAGAATACTCATCTCACCCACCTGTGTTGGTTTACGGTACGGGCAACGGTTGTTCTCGTTTAGAGGCTTTTCTCGGCACGACAGTATCATCGATTCTCCGCGCTGGCCGAAGCCATTGCAGAGCCTGTAAGATCTCGGTCGAATGACAAACGGATTTTCCTATTTGTCGACCTACGTCCTTCGACCCACTATTCCATCAGTGAGCTCGATTAACTCTATGCGTCCCCCCATCACTCAAACGAACAACCGTCGGTATCGGAATATTAACCGATTTGCCATCGTCTACCCCTTTCGGACTCGACTTAGGTCCCGACTAACCCTACGATGACGAGCATCGCGTAGGAAACCTTGGGTTTACGGCGAAGAAGATTCTCACTTCTTTTCTCGCTACTCATGCCTGCATGCTCACTTCCATCCGCTCCAGCACTCCTTACCGGTGTACCTTCAACGCTGAATGGAACGCTCTCCTACCACTCATAGTAAACTATGAATCTAGAGCTTCGGTGCTTGTCTTAGCCCCGTTATATTTTCGGCGCAAAATCGCTAGACCAGTGAGCTGTTACGCTTTCTTTAAAGGGTGGCTGCTTCTAAGCCAACCTCCTGGTTGTCACAGCAACTTCACATCCTTTTCCACTTAGACAAGACTTTGGGACCTTAGCTGCTAGTCTGGGTTGTTCCCCTCTCGACGATGGATTTTATCACCCACCGCCTGACTCCCGAGGTTACACATGAAGTATTCGGAGTTTGATAGGGTTTGGTACCGCGGTAAGCAGCCCTAGCCCTGTCAGTGCTCTACCCCTTCATGCTAATGCTCGAGGCTATACCTAAATATATTTCGGAGAGAACCAGCTATCACTGAGTTTGATTGGCCTTTCACCCCTATCCACAAGTCATCCCAAAAGTTTTCAACCTTTACGGGTTCGGTCCTCCACTGGCTCTTACACCAGCTTCAACCTGCTCATGGATAGATCACTCAGTTTCGGGTCTGCAGCATCTGACTAATTCGCCCTATTAAGACTCGCTTTCGCTACGGCTTCTCGTTTGATTAACCTTGCCAGATACCACAACTCGCAGGCTCATTATGCAAAAGGCAGTCCGTCACACTTGTCTTACGACAATAGTGCTCCGAATGATTGTAAGCCATAGGTTTCAGGTTCTATTTCACTCCGCTCACCGCGGTCCTTTTCACCTTTCCCTCACGGTACTTGTTCGCTATCGGTCTAGTAGTAGTATTTAGGGTTGGAGGGTGGTCCCCCCATATTCAGTCAAGATAACACGTGTCCCGACCTACTCGTTCCTTAGTCTAGTACCATATAAATGTTTTCGCTTACGGGGATATCACCCTCTATGTCCACTCTTTCCAAAGTGTTCGGCTAACAAATATATTATCACTAAGTGCCCTAATCCCATTTCGCTCGCCGCTACTATGGGAATCTCGTTTGATTTCTTTTCCTTCAGGTACTGAGATGTTTCACTTCCCTGAGTTCGCCCCCCGTAGGGTAACATGACTCGCGCCATGCTGGGTCGCCCCATTCAGAAATCCCCGGATCAAAGCTCTTTGGCAGCTCCCCGAGGCTTATCGCAGCCTAATACGTCTTTCATCGCCTCTACTAGCCAAGGCATCCACCTATGGCCCTTAATATCTTTTTTTCTAATTTGCGTTCACTACCTTACTTAATGTATCTCTACTTAAAGCAAGTCAGTGTACTGTTGATTGTAGTTATTTAGTTAATATAATTAATAATTGAATAAATTCTTTTATCTTTTATATATGTTGACTTTGACAATAATAATTTAATGAACGATAGACTTTGAAGTCTAATAGAAAAACTAATGTTAGTTCTTTTATTAAACTTGAAAATTTGTTTTGAATGGTGGGCCTACCTGGACTTGAACCAGGGACCTCACCCTTATCAGGGGTGCACTCTAACCAGCTGAGCTATAGGCCCTAAAGTGTGTTACAAAATTCAAATGAACTCAAATCACTGAAAACTAAGCAAGCAAACAAACTAATAACTAATATTATCTCTCGTGAGATTTTCTTTGTATGTCAATTCAAATGAATGATTGACTTTACTCTAGAAAGGAGGTGATCCAACCGCAGGTTCTCCTACGGTTACCTTGTTACGACTTCACCCCAGTCGCTAATTCCACCGTAAGTGGTAGCCCCCCGAAGGTTAGCTTCCCAATTTCGGGTGAAATCAACTCCCATGGTGTGACGGGCGGTGAGTACAAGACCCGGGAACGTATTCACCGTAGCATTGCTGATCTACGATTACTAGTGATTCCAGCTTCATGAAGTCGAGTTGCAGACTTCAATCCGAACTGAGAGACGCTTTGTGAGATTGGCTCCACCTCGCGGTATTGCAACTCTCTGTACGCCCCATTGTAGCACGTGTGTAGCCCTAGCCATAAGGGCCATGATGACTTGACGTCGTCCTCACCTTCCTCCTCCTTGCGAAGGCAGTCTCCCTAGAGTGCCCAGCTTAACCTGCTGGCAACTAAGGACGAGGGTTGCGCTCGTTGCGGGACTTAACCCAACATCTCACGACACGAGCTGACGACAGCCGTGCAGCACCTGTTTTCAAGTTCCCCGAAGGGCACCACTCCATCTCTGGTGTGTTCTATCAATGTCAAGGCTAGGTAAGGTTCTTCGCGTATCTTCGAATTAAACCACATGCTCCACCACTTGTGCGGGTCCCCGTCTATTCCTTTGAGTTTTAATCTTGCGACCGTACTCCCCAGGCGGAACACTTAATCTGTTAAGTGCATCACCGAGATGACAAGCATCCCGACGACTAGTGTTCATCGTTTAGGGCGTGGACTACCGGGGTATCTAATCCCGTTTGCTCCCCACGCTTTCACGCCTTAGCGTCAGTAATGTTCCAGGAGATCGCCTTCGCTTTAGGTATTCCTAGTGATATCTACGGATTTTACCCCTACACCACTAATTCCATCTCCCCCTCCCATACTCTAGGTTGGAAGTTTCAAGTGCAGTTCTACAGTTAAGCTGTAGGATTTCACACCTGACTTTCCAACCCGCCTACGCGTCCTTTACGCCCAGTGATTCCGAGTAACGCTTGCACCCTCCGTATTACCGCGGCTGCTGGCACGGAGTTAGCCGGTGCTTATTCATGAGCTACCGTCATTTTCTTGACTCATAAAAGGAGTTTACACACCGAAATGCGTCATCCTCCACGCGGCGTTGCTGCATCAGGGTTTCCCCCATTGTGCAATATTCCTCACTGCTGCCTCCCGTAGGAGTCTGGTCCGTGTCTCAGTACCAGTGTGGCGGATCATCCTCTCAAACCCGCTACCCGTCATTGCCTTGGTGAGCTCTTACCTCACCAACAAACTGATGGGATATAGTCTGATCTTCAAGCGAAAAAACGTTTCCCAACTCTACTTAAGTAGAGAAGGTATATCCAGTATTAATCATCGTTTCCAATGGCTATCCCGGTCTTGAAGGTACATTAACTATATATTACTCACCCGTGCGCCACTAATCAGAAGAGCAAGCTCTTCTTCATCGTTCGACTTGCATGTGTTAAGCACGCCGCCAGCGTTCACTCTGAGCCAGGATCAAACTCTCCATAATTAATTATGTAAAGAACACATTGCTGTGCATTACTGATCATTGCCCAAGATTATTAAATCATTGGCTTTGTTGCCACTCGCTATAAATAGCTAGTGGACTTTTTGTATAGTATCTATTTCTATTGGGTATCTATATTGCTATAGACCAAACAGAATAGACGGTTGTTGTTATATTAGTTATTTCTAAGTAAACTTATAGTGACTAACTAAACTATATTAGTTATTTCGTCTGTTTACTTGCTTAGTTTTCAATGATCTCAAACATATTCAAAAGCTTCTACTCGAAGTCTCTCTAGGCCTTAACTTAAGGTCTCTGTGTTTGTGGATGGGAATTATAGGCAAGTTGTGCTTAGTTATTTCTTAATCGCTGAAAGTTATGTGTAGTTTTTTAGAGAGTATAGTTTTTTTGAAGATTAACGCGTTTAATTTTGCTCTATCCAGCCGCCGCCAATTAATTTATTTTCATCATAAAATACAGCCGCTTGACCTTTTGCAACACCAAAAACACTCTCTTTTAGCGTAACATACGCTTTATCATCTTTTATAGAGACATTACATTCCACCGCTTTTGTTCTAAAGCGCAATTTTACCGTTGTATCAAACTCAGTTTTATCTGTAAACATATTAAGATTACTTAAGACAACACTATTACAGAGAAGATCATTTTTTTTACCAACAGTAATTTGATTTTTTTTTGCATCTATCTCTATCACATAATGTGGTTCGTGTGCGCCTTTTACTGTAAAACCTTTTCTTTTGCCGATTGTATAGTGCATATAACCTTTATGCTCCCCTACGACATTTCCATCTATATCTAAGACTTCACCAACTTTATCTACATCAACATAATCTTTTAACACGTCAGTGTATGTAGTGTCAACAAAACATATTTCATTTGATTCTCCCTGAGAAGCAAATGACTCTAGTCCGTAAATGGATGCGGCCAATTCTTTAATATCACTTTTTTTTCTATCTCCTAGAGGAAAAAGTAATCTTGTTAAAATCTTTTTTTGCACGTAAAATAAAAAGTAGCTTTGATCTTTTGTATCATCGCTGGCTTCATAAAAATATTCTCCATCTGTTTTTATGTAATGACCTGTCGCTATATAGTCAGCTCCAATTTCATCTGCAAAAGAGACCATCTCGCCAAATTTTAAACTTCGGTTGCATAAAGCACATGGATTTGGTGTCTTCCCTTGGGCGTATGTATCAACAAATGGTTTAAATACTTTTTCATTAAATGTTTCTTGTAAATCTAATACATGGAGTTTGATTCCAACAAAGTCAGAAGCTTTTTGTGCGCGGGCAAGGTGAATTTCATGATATCCAGGATTTGAATGAAGTTTCATATACAAACCCTCTACTTCATAACCATCTTCTTTTAAAAGTAAAGCAGATATAGTAGAGTCAACTCCACCGCTCATACCTACTAATACTTTTTTTTTCATAATGAGGTCTCTATTTCTTTTTTATATTTTTATCTAAAGAGAACTCTAAAAGTGATTTATAATATGAAGTATCTCCTAATCCAACCTCTTTTAGTACACGAATTTGTTCCAATAAAGACTCTTCAATATCATTGGCAATACACTCTAAATCATCTGTTAGACTAATTAAATCTATATCTTCTTCATCAATCATACCATGTACTAACAACTTAGTTTTTATAAAATCCATTAATGGTGAATAAAAGTCAACTCCGACTATGAAAACTTTCACACCTGTTACTTTTCTAGTTTGTATTAGTGTTAATGCCTCAAACAGTTCATCTAACGTACCATAGCCGCCAGGGAAAATCACATATGCAATAGAGTATTTAACTAACATTACCTTTCTTGAAAAAAAGTAATCAAAACTTAGCTCTTTTGAAGTGTATGGGTTTGCAACCTGCTCAAAAGGGAGGTCTATATTTAAACCAATTGATTCAACATCATGCTTATGTGCGCCTTTGTTGGCTGCCTCCATAATACCTGGACCACCACCTGTCATTACGTTAAAACCTCTAGAACCTAGAAGTGAAGCAAGCTTTTGTGCTTTTTTATAGTATGTTTCATTTTTATTTGTTCTAGCACTACCAAAAATAGTCACTGATGGTCCAAGTTCCCCCAGTTCATCAAAACCTTTAACAAAATCTGCAATTATTTTGAATACACTCCAAACATCACCTGACTTTATCTCTTTTGTATATTTTTTAATTAAATCGTTTTTGTTGTGTTGCATTTATATTTTATCCAGTCCTATGATTTTAGTTGATTTAATATCTCTTTTTTTGTGCCGATTGAAGTTATTTGAACACCAAAATTACCATCAACAATAACAACTTCACCCTCAGCGATAACATGGTCATCAACTAATATCTCTAAAGGATCATTAGCTAATTGATTTAATTCTATTACCGAACCGATATCCATATTTAGGACATCTTTTAAAAGCATCTTTTTCTTTCCTATTCTGACTTTAACCGGTAGCTTAACATCCATTATTAGTGATATATTATTCATTTCATCACAGTCAAAAGAAATATTTGAGCTACTTCTTTGTGAAGAACTTGAAACATTTGAAATATTATCTTCTTTAAACGATTTCTTTAAACCAAATATAGAATTTTCTAAATTTTCATCTATAATAAACATAAAAAGAGACTTCATACTGCCAATACTGAAGTTATATACAAACATTTTAGTAAATTTATCTAAAGAAACCTCTGTATCCTCTGGTATCAATTCGATACTATCTATACTAAAAGATAGTATTGGTAGCTCTTTTTGGGCTGAAAGGCTGTTTGAGATAGCTCCAAATATATTTGATGCTATCTCTTTTGCAGCATCTAAATCATCCTCACTGACATCTTCTCTGTCACTATTTTCTTCACCCATCATCATATCTGAAAGTGTAGTGGCTAGATTTGGCGTTAGCGCTAACATCGCTGAAGCATTAACATCTCCGCTAATAGCGATTTTTAGAAGTACTATTGGAGGAATAATATTTGAAACAATACTTAGTTTTTGCTCCTCTTTTAGACTAAATGCAGGAGCTTGACCAATTAATGCCTCAACAGTTCCAACTGTCTCATCTTCAAACAGTTTCATAAAATCACTCATTACCTACTCCTCATCTGCTGTCTCTTGGTCTCTGTCAATCATTGCTTTTACGCCAGATATTTTTTCTTCTCTTGATGTCTCAAAATTCTCTAAAGCTCTTTTTACTGCATCTTTTTCAGTATCTATTATATCTGTAACCTGAATAGACTTTCTAAATCTTCTTAGTCCTATTTGACCTCTAAATCTATTTTTACCATCAACACTTAAGGTCACAATATCATCAGCGGCACTAGAGAGTCTAACAATATCACCATTTTGTAACTCTAAAAGTTCTCTCAAACTAATTTCTGTGGTACCTAGCATTGCTTCTATTGAAACTTTTGCCCCGCCAAGAAGAACTTGCAACTCTGTATTTCTGCTTTTTTTTCTACTAGTGCTTTCATTAAGCATTAGGTCTCTACTGGCTAGCTTTGGTAAAATTGGTTCAAGTGCAATAACAGGATAACATATATTCATCATTCCAGAACTTTGTCCAATTATAATCTCCATTACGACCATTACAACTATCTCATTTTGGGCAACAATCTGCACAACATTCGGACTAGACTCTTTAGAATCTACAACAGGGAATATATCCATAACAGGGGCCCATGCCTCCTTAAGCGTTGCCATCATAACCCGCAGTATGGTTTCAAACAGACTTAGTTCTATATCAGAAAACTCACGACTTGCATCAAACGGCTCACCTTTTCCACCAAGAAGACGATCCAACATCGGAAAAGCTATAGATGGGTTTATCTCTATAATTCCACTTCCTTCTAGCGGTTTAATTGAAAAAACATTAAAGCTTGTAGGGTTTGGAAGTGACATCAAAAATTCGCCATATGTCATTTGATCAACTGAATGAAGCTGAATCTCAACAATAGATCGCATAATTGCAGATATTTGAGAGGCTAGAGATCTTGCCATTTTATCATGCACACCACGGAATGCACGAAGTTGCTCTTTTGAAACTCTATTTGGTCTTTTAAAATCGTAGAGTGTTACCTGTCTTTGATAACCCAACTCATTATCTGTTCCTTCAAGGGCATCATCTCCTTCATCATCAACAACATCTAAAAGAGCATCTATCTCCTCTTGTGAAAGTATATCTGCCATTGTTATGCCCCTACACTTTCTTTGATTTTGTGAATAACTGATTTGTGTATTTGTGAAATTCTTGATTCTGTAATATTTAAAATTTCACTTATCTCTTTTAACGTCAATTCTTCAAAATAATAAAATTGTATTATCATTTGTTCTCTTTCGCTATACTCACCAAGAACGGTTTTAATAATATCAATAAGCTCTTCTTTTTCTATTTTTACAATTGATGCACCCTCATCACCAACATGAAGTTGATCATGAAGAGGCATTACCGCATAGATCGTAGAAGCAATTCTAGCATCATGTATTTTTTCTACACTTTCATCCAAGATAACTGCCAACTCTTCATCTGTTGGATCTTCGTCATTGGTAACTCTATACTCTTCTACAGCGTAATCAATAGCCTTAATAAGTTTTCTGCTGGCGCGGCTTACTATATCTAAGCTTCTTAGATAATCAAGCATAGCACCATAAACTCTTTTTTTTGCATAACCCCAAAAAGAATCATTTAATTTTTCATCATATCTTCTGGCTAATTTTATAAGTTCTTCTGTTCCGATAGCTGAAAGATCCATATAATCAACAGAGCTTGGGAGTCTCTCTTTGAGCCTAAAAGACATTGCCTTAACCGCAGGAAGATATTGTAAGGCAAGTTCGTCCTCTTTGTGCTTAATATCTTGGGTGTATATACTAAGCATTTTTAAGTTCCATATCTTGAGCATTCATTTTTATTGCAACATCTGTAATTTTGACAGCTGAATCAATAAGTTTTTCTCTGTTGTTAATTTCACGTACAAATATATCCAGTCGTCTTTCATGTACATCTTTTGGGAAAATGTATGTTCTGATAGTTGTTGTTCTATAGTAAAATGCGATAATTACGTGTGAAAACAGATAGAAAAATATTGTTATTACAAATGTATACAACAATAATCCCTCTGCATCAAATGATTTTAAAATACCGAAAATAATTCCGACAAAAAAACCCTGAACAGTAAAAAAATGTACAAAATTCTCACCTAGCATCTATATTTACCCCAAATTTATTTAAAAATGTTTTACTAAACGTCTAAAAAGCCCTGATAATCCGCTTTCACTAGCGGTTACAAGCATATTACGTTCCAAATTTTTGCTTATTTTATCAGCTATTGCTATTATATCTTTGTGGACGCCTGAAGATGGGTAGTTTGCACTGAACAGGGCTCTTTGCTTTACTGAAGATGAAACTTTAATATCACTATTGATTTTTCCAATTAATTTTAGATCTAAATTTGTTCCAATATTGGCTAATGCAACTTTTTTAATTTTTTCATATACTGCAACAGCTTCTTTTTCACTCTTTACTTGATTCATGATAAGACCAATATCGTTACGCAATGCGGCGATTGTTTTTATGGTAGCGTATGCATCTGTTATTGCTGCTGGATCTGGAACAGTGACTACTATTACATCATCAGCCGCATCTATAAACATTCTAATATGTTCACCGATTCCTGCACCTGTATCTATTATCATAACATCCAGCTTGTCTAAAACTTCAGCTTCACTCATAAAACGCTCAAAAAGAGCTTGATTAGAATACTTTAGTATCTCATCACCACTCTCGCCAGGAATTAAAATTAAATTTCTAGTAATAGGGATTAAAATATCAGAGACAGTAGCTTCACCTTTTAGTACATGTAAAATATTCTTTTTAATTTTTACATTGAACATCACATCTAAATTAGCAAGACCTATATCAGCATCGAATATCCCAACGTTTAGACCGCTTTGAGACAAAACATAAGCTAAATTAGAACTAATTGTACTTTTGCCAACTCCGCCTTTTCCACTGGTAATGGCTACAAAACGAGTCTTTTTAGATTTATTCTTTTTATTTGATGCAACTAACTCTTCGAGTTTTTTAGCTTGATGATTCATCATGCTTTACTCCGATTAAAGCCATCAAGCAAACATTCAATTAAAAAATCACTGCTTGCTACTACCAAGTCTTCAGGAACTTCTTGTCCGACTGAAAAGTAACTTATTGGTTTTTTTGTTTCATACGCAAGTGAAAAAATATTTCCAAAACCTCTTGTCTCATCTAATTTTGTAAACATCAAAGTATCTACGTTTAGAGAATCGAAGTTATCGTATGTAGCTTTTAAATCTTCATATTTAATAGAACTTGGCATTACAAGAACCACATCTATGCTGTATGACGTGGTGTTTCCCTCAAGGCACTCATAAATTTTTTTTATTTTACCTTTGTCGTATGGACTTGAACCCATCGTATCTATAAGAATATAATCACAATACCTTAGTGA
Source organism: Candidatus Sulfurimonas baltica (assembly GCF_015265455.1). Classification (NCBI taxonomy): domain Bacteria; kingdom Pseudomonadati; phylum Campylobacterota; class Epsilonproteobacteria; order Campylobacterales; family Sulfurimonadaceae; genus Sulfurimonas; species Candidatus Sulfurimonas baltica. The sequence continues at coordinate 1,793,226 of NZ_CP054492.1, forward strand.
ATCAAGAGCACTTGAAAATTCAGGAGGATCAACAACAATCTCAATGCCAAGTTTCATCATTCTTGCATACTGCATTAGCTGCTCAACGGCGCCAATTCGGTAAGTGTCTAGAACCACCAGCCCAACTTTATACTTTTTCTCAAGTAAATATGAATATCTTGCAGCAAGCTTGGCAACTGATGTTGTTTTACCTACGCCTGTCGGGCCGACAAGCATAATAACTTTTTTATTTCCTACAGATGCCTTACTTTCTCTTCTTACTGGCACCATCTTTCTCAAAAGAGTTTGAAAATAGCGCTTAACTGTAGATGAATTCTCTCTCATCTTAAATGGCATATGCTCTAGTGTCATTCTCATAATGGAGTCTAAGTGTTCTTTATTCATTCCGCTTTGAGAAGCGAGACGGTATATCTCTGCAAACTCTGATGGTATTGCTCTATCAAGTTCTGGAGATTTCTCTTCCCAAAACATATTTTGAATAATTTTAACCTTATCACCAAGTTTTGAGATTTCTGATTTTATAGCCTTTAACTCTTTTGGCTCAAGCGAACTATGGTGAGACTTTTCTTGATAATCATAGAGTGGGTCTTTAATTTCTTCTATTTTTGAAATTTGTCGAGCTTCTCTGGAAATATTAAATAAAACATCTGCGCTCGTTTGAGTTAGAGGGCGCTCGTCTTCATTTTTATTTCCTATTTTGTCATACGTATTATGAGAAGAGTTGTTCTCTATTCCCATAACAATCTCATACATAGCTTCTCTGCCCAATGATTTTTTTTGGACCTCTTTAGTATCAATGTGTATCATATGATCGTAGTTTATATCCATCCTTGCTTTTTTAAGAGCGTCTGATGGTGTTCTACCAGTAAAAGTCAGTATTTTCATCTATATATATCCATTAATGGTATTAACACACTTTCTCGTTTAGACCAATCCACATGTGGAACCTGCAGTTTTGGTTTATTTATAATTCTATTATCAAAAAATATAATATCCAAATCTAATGTCCTCGGAGCATTTGCAAAACTTCTTTTGCGAGCAAATTTTTTCTCTAATCTCATTAAATAATCTAAAAAAACCATAGGCTGCATACTGGTTTTCATAACAATTATTGAATTAAAAAAATCATCTTGGCTGCTAAAACCAAATGGAGGATTTTTCAAAATCAATGATGTTTGCAACAGTTCTACTCTTTTATCTTTTTTTAAATAAACAAACAAATGTTCAAACCTTCGTTTAACATCACCTATATTTCCGCCTACACCTACAGTTGCTGTATAACGGTGAAAACTTTTAGCTCTACATGTAGTGCTAAAATGCAAACCTTTAAAAGTTGTTAAACTATTACTAAGTTTACATTTTAAATACATAACTATTTAGCTTGAGCAGCTTCTCTTTGAGCTTCTTGGGCTGCTTGAATCTCATTCATTATCTGAGTCATTCCAACCATCGCCAAATGATAACCAAAAGGACCGAAACCAACGATTGATGATGTACATACCGGCGCAATCATATTAACTTTTCTAAACTCTTCACGACGGTGGATGTTAGAGATATGAACCTCTATAGTTGGAAGATTTACAGCAGCAATTGCATCACGAATAGCGATAGATGTATGAGTATAGGCTGCAGCATTAATTATAATACCGTTTGCATCACCAAAACACTCTTGAATTTTATCTACAATTTCACCCTCTAGGTTACTCTGAAAAAACTCTATCTCTACATTGTTTTGTGTTGCAACTTCTTTCATTTGAGCGTGAATTTGCTCTAACTTCATTGGACCATAAATTTGTTGCTCTCTTACACCTAACATATTTAAGTTTGGTCCTTGAATTACTGCTATCTTCATCTTTTACCTTTTTATTTAATTGTTTAAACTTTTAAGGAGTTATTTTATCTAAATTAAGCATAATCTATTTTAAATTATACAAAATTCAACTTCTAAAGAGTATATATGCAAATTATAGTTCCAAATTATATTTTAACACCAAATAAACTACTTTCAAATATGTCAGTAGCCTTTGACAAAACAATCAAAAAAATCGCTCCTCTTAATGAGCTTAAAGAAGAGTTTCCTGATGCTGAAATTACAATTTTAAAAGAGAACTCACTTTTGATGCCAGGGCTAATAAACGCACATGTACATGTAGAGTTTAGCGCCAACAAGACAAACCTTAGTTATGGTGATTTTATCTCCTGGCTTTATAGTGTTATAGAGAATCGCGAAGAGCTTATAGATGGGTGTAAAAACGACTGTATGGTAAAAGCAATAGACTCAATGTTAGAGTCAGGGATAACAACATTTGGGGCAATAAGCTCTCATGGAATGGATTTAGAAGCTTGTCAAAATGCCCCCCAGAATGTTGTGTTTTTCAATGAACTTATTGGTTCTCAAGCGACTATGGCTGACGCATTATTTGGTGATTTTTTAGCTCGTTTAGATGCCTCTAAAAGTGTAAAAAGAGAAGGATTTTACCCGGCTGTAGCGATTCATTCACCCTACTCTGTACATCCTGTTTTAATCAAAAAAGCTCTTGGTATTGTTAAAAATGAAAAATTAAAACTTACTGCCCATTTTATGGAGAGTAAAGCCGAAAGAGAGTGGCTTGACAACAGTGATGGAGATTTTAAAGATTTTTTTAAAAACTTATTAAATCAAAATAGCGCTATTAGTGATTCTCATGAATTTTTAGAATATTTCGATGGACAAAAAACTCTCCTTACACATGCGGTTAAAGCTGAGGATAAAGAACTAAACAATATATCATCCAATGGACATACTGTCATTCATTGTCCAATTTCAAACAGACTTTTAGGAAACGGAGCACTTGATTTAGCCAAACTTGATAAATTAAATATCAACTGGATTACAGCCACCGACGGACTTAGCTCAAACTATAAACTTGACCTTTTTGAAGAGATGAAAATTGCACTTTTTATGCATACTGACATGCCTTTGTTAGAGTTGGCAAAAAAACTTATAAATAGCGTTACAAAGGGTGCTGCTTTGGCACTTGGACTTAACACGGGAGAGATAAGTCAGGGTAAAAATGCTGATATGATTGTTTTAGATTTGGATAATGAACCAAATGATGAGTTAGCCATCCATTTAATACTTCATAGATATAATGTCTCTAAAATTTATATAAACGGAAAACTAAAAAAGGGTATTTAATGCAAACATTAAAAACAATATTTTCACCAATTACTGCAACTTTAGGATTTATTCAAAATCACTTCAAAGCTATGATATTTTTACTCATACTTTTTTTGATATTCGCACCTGATAATGAAAAAGATTTTACACCAAACAATTTGCAGCAGATAAACTTGGTAGGACCAATAATGGAGGTCTCTGAAGTTTTACAGCAGATTGATGATGCAACTTATAATGACTCTATAAAAGGTGTTTTATTTGTTGTTGATTCTCCAGGAGGGGCTGTCGCTCCATCTATAGAGGTGGCATATGCAATAAAAAGACTAAAAGAGAAAAAACCTGTTGTTGCTTATGCTGGAGGAACTATCGCAAGCGGTAGTTATTATGCAAGTATTTGGGCAAATGAAATTATTGCAAACCCTGGTTCAATGGTTGGAAGTATTGGAGTTATTATGCAGGGAGCTGACTTAAGTGAGCTTATGAGCAAAATAGGTGTAAAATCCCAAAGTGTGCAGGCTGGTAAATATAAAAAAGTCGGAACAGGTGATAGAGCTTGGGCTCCTTATGAAATAAATGAGTTAAACAAGGTAATAAATGGGACTTACGATCTGTTTACAACTGATGTAGCAAGTGCTAGAGGTCTAGATATTAATAAAAGAGATTTCTATGCCAATGCTCATATATTTACGGCGCATCAGGCAAAAGATGTTGGTCTAATAGATAGTATCGGTGTGAGCTATGATGCAAAGATAAGAGTTGTTGAACTAAGTGGAGTGGCAAACCCAATATGGAACAAAGAAGATAAGTTCGAAAAACTTATGAAAAAACTCTCAGCAAGCACTGCTGTGACTCTTCATACATATTTTCCGGCTCTTACCTTAAAGTAGATGTAATTAGAGCTCTACAACTCTAATTACACTAGAACTATTCTCAAAAATTCTTTTTACTCTCTCTTGCCAAAGTTCACCAAACTCTTTTATCTCTTTTGGCTCAGCCAAACCACCCATAATTTTTTGCATTAGCGGATTCATACTAGGGCTTGGAGCAACTGGAGATGGATCATAAAAAACATCCACACTTTTACCGCTATCTACTCTTGTAAATCTTGCGGATGAACTAATATTTGAGCTGAAGTTCATTAATGAATGACGGGCAAATTTGCCAGACAATCCTTTAAATCCGCTCTTATCGGTTGCTCCTGTTATTTGAGAAACAACATTACTTATAACACCTGCAACGCCCTCTTGTAACTCCTCTTTAAACTCTACCTTTATCTCTCCTCTAACTGCCGGTCCATTTGGGTAGAGTGCTTTTATTGCCTCTAATGTAATAAGGTAAGCGCCTGCAACCGTAGGGCAACTGTGCCCTGCCGATTTTACAACATCCAAATAATTAAACTCATATATCCCCATCTCGAATGCACCTAAAATGGCTGATAGCGGGTCTTGAACTTTAATAAGCTCTAAACTTTTGAAAAACTCTGGATAATTCATATATAGCTCCTATTTTTTACTTATTTTAATAACTTTTGCACTTATACTTATTTTATCACTTTGAACATCAAAAATTTCATCTACATGTAGGGACGAAATATCTATCACTTTTGCATTTTTAGATATTTGTGCAAAACCTTTTTTGCTCTTTAGTTTTGGATGATTAGATTCTAACATCTTTTGTAGAGTAACAATCTGATTTTTAGCAATATTTACTTTTGAATCAATAATATGAGGGAAGCTCTCTTTAACACTTTGCATCTCTTTGGAAAAGTTTTGCATTTTAAACGATATTGTCTGGTAAAATGACTCTTTTATCTGTTTTATTTCGTAAAGTTTTTGCGTAATTTTTCTCTCTACAGAGTGCTGCGAGTATGAGTTTATCAGGTGAGTAAGTTCTTGTTTTGAGTTAAATAGCTTCTGTGACAATATTTGTGAATACTGCGTTGATAAAGAGTCCATATATTGGTACAACTCATTGGTATCTGGAAGAATCATCTCCATTGCGGCACTAGGTGTTGGTGCTCGCAAATCTGAAACAAAATCACTTATAACCCAGTCTATTTCATGACCGACTGCGGAGACTACAGGAGTTTTAGCTTTAAATATTGCATCTGCTACAATCTCTTCATTAAAAGCCCATAAATCCTCAATACTTCCACCGCCACGACCTATAACGATAATATCATACTCTTTTTTATCACTATATCCAATTGCATTTGCTATGGAATAAGCCGCACTCTCACCTTGAACTAAAACATCATATATATCTATCTCCAAAGCTCTGTATCTTGTATTTGCTACTCTTAACATATCTTGCAAGGCTGCACCAGTTGCGGAGGTAATAAGTGCTATTTTTTTAGGAAATCTTGGAAGTTGTTGTTTTCTTTGCGTATCAAAATATCCTTGTTCTGACAACTTACTTTTTAGTTGCTCATAGGCCAAGGCCAAAGCACCTTGTCCTGATGGTTCAATGCTAAAACAGTTAATCTGATACTCGCCGCGTGGTTTATAAAGAGTAACTGCACCATCGAGTATAACTTTTAGCCCCTCTTTGAGTTGAAATTTCAACTTTGAAGCATTGCCTTTAAACATTACTGCTTTAATTGTTGATGTTGAATCTTTTAGAGTGAAGTAGATATGTCCACTGTTATGAAAAGTTATGCGGGAGAGCTCTCCATCAACCAATACACGAGAGAAAGTACTCTCAAGAAGAGTCTTAATCTGCTCATTCAGCGATGAAACATTTAATATATTCAAAGTTTCATCTTTGTAGGAAATTATATTTTTTTAGCAATAAGAAGAGTTGAAATATCCATTGAAAAACTTTTCACGTAAAGCATTTCAAAACCTGCATTTTCAAGCTCTTTTTTCATATTCTCAACTGTTGAAAAATCTTCTATTGAATTTGGTAAATACTCATATGCTTCTAAATTTTTAGAGATAAATCCACCAATCTTTGGCAATATTTTATTCATATAAAAATCTCTAATTTTTCCAAATATTGAAGGATTTTCATTTTTCATAAACTCCAATATTACAACAAGTCCATCTTTTTTAAGAACTCTGTTGAACTCTATTAGCGCTTCTGCTCTCTCAACAACATTTCTGATTCCATATGTAATACTTAAAATATCTGCACCACAATCTGGCATTGGGATTTCTGTCGCCTTTGATATATGGTACATAAACTTTGGATATTTTTCTCTTGCAACATTGACCATGCCATTAGAGGGATCAACACCGACTATTTCACCAATTGATATGCCGTTTACTTCTGCTCTTTTTTTCCAGAAGTCCATCATATCACCAGTTCCACAAGCAACATCTACAATTTTATCCAAAGAGTCTTTAGCATAAAACTCATAAGCTAAATCACAAGCTTTGCGTCTCCAGCTTTTGTCTACTCCCATACTCATAACACGATTTGCGGTATCGTATGTTGGAGCTATGTTATCAAACATAGATACTATTTTTTCTTGTTTTTCCATAATTTATAATTCCCTTTTCATCCACATAATTATATCTTGTGCTTCTTTTTGTACATTTAAAATCTTAAACTTATCATCTAATTTTGTGAAACTGTTACTTCCTCCGACTGTTGGAGCTAAGTAACATAGATAATAATCAATAATGTCACGAGATAGCTCAAGCATTTTTGAACTTCCCTCTATCATAATATTTTTATAATCTCTACATGTAGAAAAATTATCTGATATTATGACTTTTCTATTTTTTACACCAAACAGAGGGATACTCATGTCAAAATCTTTGCTTTTTGATATAATCAAAACATCCGGTGCCTTGCCGTTAATCAAACGAGCATCTAAAGTTGGTCTGTCAACTCTAACAGTATTTCCGCCAATAACCAATAAATCACATTTGTCTCTCATAGCGTGCACGTTTATTCTAGACTCTTGCGAGCTTATAATTCCACAATCTGTTGTGCCGTTGAGCCTTTGTGCCCATTTGAAAAAAACAAAACTTTTTTGAGTCCATTTATTAAAAGGTCTTAATAAAGCATCACACTCATCTTTTAAAATATTCATCTCTACATGTAGGCCTGATTTACTTAGAATTTCATTGCCGCCGGAGGCTTCTTCATTTGTATCATTTGAGCCGACAAAAAGAGTTTTTATCCCCAATGAAGATATAAGCGTGGCACATGATGGTGTTTTACCAATGTGTGAACATGGCTCTAGTGTTGTATAAAGTGAAACATTTTTAAAACAGTTTTTGTGATTTTTTAAAAGGTAAGCGTGTATTTCAGATGAAGATAAAATATTTAAAATACCTTCATCATTTGTTAGTTTAAAGTATGCAGTTTTAAGAGCTTCAACTTCAGCATGTGGTCCCCCCGCACGCTTATGAGCCTCTACAGCAAGAATTTCTCCGCTAAGTCCGACAACTGTACAGCCAACTGCCGGATTTGGATAAGTTAAACCTTGATATCTCCAAGCCTCTCTAACGGCTAGGTCCATATAAAAGTTAGCGTTGATTACCATTCAAAATATGTTCTAGCTTTTGAAATTTCTCCATAATCTATAGAGATCTCTTCACCATCAATTTCTAGAAAAATTTTAGAGTCTTCAACTTTTGTAAGCAAACCTCTAATTTTATCCCTAATTTTATCGACAGCCTTTAAACTAATAGAAACTTTTTCACCAACACACATTTCAAACTGTTTAACAGAAGATATTTTTCTCTCAATTCCAGGACTACCAACTTCAAGTCTGTAATCTCCTGAAATTGGAGGTGTTACATCAAGAAGCGGAGATATAAGATGAGTCAACTCAACGCATGAATCGAGACTCACACCTTTTCTTTTCCCATCTTCTATCTCAGAAGACAAAACACTGACTCTATAGATTGTATCATCACCTTCTCTAACTATTGATGTATCATATAGTTCTAAATCAACCGACTTGACTAATGAATTAATATCACTCTCTAGACTCATGTTTAATCCTTAGCTATTTTTTTAAAAAGTTCTTCTATACTTTGAGATTTTTTTAGTTGTTCGTCAAACTCAAATGTTAATTTCGGACTACGAAACCAACCCTGATCTTTAAGACAAAATGTTTCAACAATCGGGCGTGCATTACGGAGTAATTTCATATACTCTTTTTTTTCTTCTTCTGTAAATGAAGCTGGATCAAGATAAACTTTAGCATCACTTTTTCCGCGAGAACATTTAACTTCAATGACACTCAGTACATGTAGCCTTTTATCATTTAAACTGCCTAAAGCTTCAGGAATCAACTCCAAAAGAAGTGATTCTGTTCTTTTTAGCTTTATTTGAGCTTCTGTCACAGAGAAACTTTTTGCTCAACTTTTTTGAATGTTTCAATAACATCGCCAGCTATTACATCATCGTAACCACTTATAACGACACCACACTCATAACCGCGTCCAATCTCTTCAACATCATCTTTAAAACGTTTTAGAGATGTCAATTTACCCTCGTAAATTACGACGCCTTCACGTATAACACGAACCATTCCGCCACGTACAAGTTTACCATCCACAACTGTACAACCAGCAACCATACCTTTTGGTATTTTAAACACATCTTTAACTTCTGCTTGTCCAGTGTTTTCTTCAGTGTATTTAGGAGCCATCATACCAGTAAGCATTCCTGTAATATCATCTAATAATTGGTAGATAATTGAGTAAGTTTTTATCTCAACATTTTTCTGTTTTGCTAGTGCCTTAACACTACCTGTTGGACGAACATTGAAACCAAGAAGTACACAATTTTCACTGTTGTTTACTAGTTCTACATCATTTTCTGTAATTCCACCAACACCAGAACTAATTACATTTACTTTAACTTCTTCATTTCTCAATTCATTAAGTGAACTTTGGATAGCCTCTAGTGAACCGTGAACATCTGTTTTAAGTACAACTTTAAGAGATTTAAGTCTACCCTCTGCAATCATAGAAGTCATATCTTCTAATGACGACTTAGTACTATGTGAAAGCTCTTTATGTCTATCATACTCATGTCTTTTTTGAGCATACTCTTTTGCTTCTTTTTCATTAGCCATAGCCATCATAACTTCACCTGAAGCTGGAACTTCATTAAGACCTGCAACAACAGCAGTATGACTAGGTTTTAAAAATTTAACTTGTTTATTGTTCTCATCTATAAGCGCTTTAACACGACCATAAGCACTACCACAAACAACAAAATCACCAACTTTAAGTGTACCGTTTTGAACTATTACTGTTGCAACAGGACCACGACCTTTTTCAAGTGATGATTCAACAACAGCTGCTTTAGCCATAGCATTTTCATTTGCCTTAAGCTCTAATACATCTGCTACAAGAAGAATATTTTCAAGTAAGTCATCAATTCCCATTCCGCTTTTTGCAGAAACTGGAATAAACTCAATATCTCCACCCCAATCAACAGGGTTCATTCCACGCTCTGCCATTTGACCTTTAACCATATCTGGTTGAGCAGTCTCTTTATCCATTTTATTTAAAGCTATTATAACCGGAGCACCCGACTCTTTAGCAAGCTTAATAACCTCTTCAGTTTGAGGCTTAACACCATCATCAGCCGCAACAACGATTACGATAATATCTGTCACATCTGTACCGCGCTGACGCATATGAGAGAATGCTGCGTGACCAGGAGTATCAATAAATGTAATCGCTTTACCATGTTGTTCTATAGTATAAGCACCAATATGTTGAGTTATCCCACCAGCTTCTGCTTGAGTAACTTTTGCCTTACGAATAGCATCTAAAAGTGAAGTTTTACCATGATCTACGTGACCCATTATCGTAATTACAGGAGGTCTTTCAGTAGCATCTGGATCCTCTTCTATGTCTTCTTCAGTATGAGTAAACTCATCTTTAGGATCAATAATAGTAACCTCTACACCAAACTCTTCAGAAAGAATTTCAATCTCATCATTTCCTAAAAAATCATTTTTTGTCATCATCATACCAAGATCGAAAAGAACTTTAATAATATCTGATATAGGACGGTTTAGTTTTTCTGCAAATTCATAAACACGAATATCTTCGGGTATCTCTACATGAGTTACTATTACATCTTCAGGTTTATTTTTCAGGTATGTTTTTCTCTTATCACGAGAAACTTTTCTTCCTCTTGGTGCTGCTTTTTTGTTGGCATTTCTACCTATTGGTTTAGGCTCTCTTGGTTTTCTTGGTTGTTCAGGCATCATATCTCTACGCTCTGTAGAGTTAAGGTCTAGAAGTGTAACCTGATTGTCCATATCCATAGAAACTTCTGCCATTGAACCACCAAAAACATCTATTTTTGTACCTTGAGTTTGTTTTTTAGCTGTAGCGGAATGCTGCTTTGTTTTTTTCTTAGTAGCCAATTCTTCTAAAGCTTCTGCGCTCATTTTACCATATGAAGATATTGTTGCTTGTTTTTCAGGAAGAGCAAATTTTTCTTCAACTTTTGGCTGTTTCTTTTTTACAATCTTAAGCCCTGATCTCTTAATCAACATTTTTTTAGGTTCTACTATATTAAGAGCAGTTTTATTAACTTCTTTTAATTCCGTCTCAGGCTTTTCTGCTACTTCTTTTTTTACTTCTTTTTCTTCTGTAGGAGTAGTCTTCTCGACATGGCTCTCCTCTTGTGTCTCTATTTTTACTTTATTTGGCACAATTTTTTTAACATCAGAAGTTTCTTTATTTGCTTCGTTTTTTTCAGGAGTTTCGTTTACACTAGGAGTCTCACTTGTAACTTTTGCAGGCGATTTACTTACCGATGTAGGAGCCTCTGCAACTTCACCATTCATAATATAGTTCATCAATCCTTCAGCTTCTTCCATAGACACTGTACTATTTGCTGATTTTACTTCGATACCCATATCTGAGGCTTTTTTAACTACATCTTTAGAAGCTATTCCTAGCTCTTTTGCAATTTCGTGTACTCTAACTTTTTCTGTCATCAGTGATGATCTCCTTTAGTATATTCGAAAATTTATCTTTATCGCCACTTTTACACTGTCGCATAAGTGCTTTTAAGACTTTTTTTTGGTCTTGTTGACAAATTTTACATAAATAAAAACTTCTACCGGTTCCTCTAAAAAGACTAAGTTGCGTTTCAACACACTGAAGTCTAAGAAGATTACTCTGCGTATCTCTCTCTCTACAAGATATACACATTCTAAGAGGTTGGTTAAATTTTTTCGCCATTGTACCTAAAAGTTCCTTGATTTATAGATGATATTAACAACTTATCTCTCTATTATTAGACCATCATTGTCAAAATCTAACTCTTTAACTATAAAATCAGGAAATTTTTGCTTTAGTTTACTTGCAATAACTGCTGAGTCTTCATCATACACCATTGAAAAAAACGTAGAACCGCTTCCAGACAGAGTACTCATCAATGCCCCACTCTCATATGCTATTTTTTGAACACTAAACAGTTCCGGTAAAGATTTCATTCTAGCTTTTTGATGAAATCTGTCTTGTGATGCCAATTTTAAAATTTCCCAATCTTCATTGAAAAATGCAGCAACACTAAGCGCTGTATGTGACAGATTATATATTGCATTCTCTTTGGAATACGATTTTGGAAGAAGCGTTCTAGCTTTAGCTGTACTAATCGGTTTGTTTGGAATAACTACAACCGCTTTAATATAATTTGGTAAATGTTTTTTTTGAGAAAATACTTTATTTTTTTCTACTGTTGCAGCATTAAACCCACCCATAACGGCTGGAGTAATATTGTCAGGATGCGATTCATACACTAAGGCATGATTAAGTATTCTTCTTTTAGAAACTCTTATTCCGGCAGCTTCATGTGCGCTTGCTATTGCAGAAACAATTACAGCAGATGAACTTCCAAGTCCTCTTGACATTGGTATTTGATTGTAAAAAGTAAACTTAAAATTTTGCTTTTTTTTAGTCAATCTATCGTAGTGTTCATTAAAGATACTAACGAAAAGATTATTTCCTTTTAGTCTTGGGTTATTTTCACCCTCGCCTTTTATACATACACTAAAAAATTTCGATTGATGAAATTCAACTATATTTCTTAAATCAACCGCCAATCCCAATGAATCAAATCCTGGTCCAAGGTTGGCACTTGTTGCTGGTACACTTATTGTCACTTTGCTCCTATCCTACAGCTCCAATACCATAAACGGGTGTTGCTGTTGTGCTAAACTCATTATAATCAAGCACATCTGGAAGCCTAAAATTAGGCTCAGGTGCTATTTCTAACTTTATTGTTTTTATTTCTGACGAAATTTTAACAAAATGTAGCTTTCCAATCGCTTTTATTGGTGTATTATCATTGAAATAAAATGCATCTGTAGCAAAAAGAGGTATATTTTTTAAAATACTTATTGATTTTAAAAAAATATATGCAATTTTTATAGCCATAAAGCTGCCAGGTCCATTTGTATAAAAAAGTTTTTCTATTTTATATCTGCCCAAAAGTTCACTGAATATTTTTGGCAAAACATCCGAACTTTTATCTTTAGAGAGTATAGTCTCTATTAATTTACTCTCTTCATATATTCCAATCTGTATAGGGGAAGAGAGAGTTATAAAAACTAAATCAACGCTCTTAAGCATACGCTTTTTCTAACTCTTTTGTTTTTTCACCAACAAGTTCTATTACTTCATAATTATCCGGATTTTTTAGTAGCTCCAACGTGAGCTTATGGTTTAAATCATGGCTACCTGCCATAGCCTCATAATTTCCTACAAAATTCATACCAATAAGTGCCATATCACCAATAGCATCTAAAATTTTATGTCGAACAAACTCATCTGGGAACCTCAGTCCTTCTGGGTTAAGAACTTTTTTTTCATCCAATACTACAGCATTTTCAAGTGAGCCTCCAAGAGCTAACCCTTTTGAACGCAAATATTGCACCTCATGCAAAAAGCCGAAAGTTCTTGCACGTGATATTTCTTCCTTGTAGCTTTGCTTATTAAAATGTAAAACATACTCTTGTTTTTGTATAACCGGATGAGCAAATTTGATAGTAAAATCATACTTTAAATCAGGTGATGGAGAAAGTTTAACATACTTATCACCCTCTTGAATTATGACATCTTTTTTAATTTTCATTACTTTTTTAGGTTCATCCAACTCTTGTCTGCCTGCTTCGTCCAAAAGCATACAAAAACTTGCACTGCTTCCATCCATAACCGGAACTTCATCTGCATCAACTATGATTTTAAGATTATCTATTCCATATGCGTAGACCGCAGAAAGCATATGCTCTATTGTAGAGATAACATAACCATCTCTTCCTATTACAGTTGCCATCCTTGTATCAACTACATTCGCCGGAATAAGAGGTATTGCGACATCTACATCGCTGCGATAAAATATTATGCCACTGTTTGAATCCAATGGTTCTAGTCTTAACTTAACTGCTGATCCCTTATGAAGACCAATTCCTACTAACTCGACAGGTTTTTTTATAGTTGTTTGATACATTATTTATCTCCTTGACCAAAGAAGTGAATTCTTTGATAAATTATCCTCACTGAAACTAGACCTAATTGATGAAAAAATATCATTTCTCATCCTCTGTCTATAATATCTTTAGCACTCTTTATTATATTACTTATGTTTAACTTCATCCAAGTAGTGTCCATCCACTCTGCTGGACGAACTTCCACACCTTGAATTATTACTCCAAAATGCAAATGATCTCCCATAGCATATCCGCTTTTGCCTGTATTTGCTATATGTGAACCGCCCTTTACTGTGTCTCCACTGTTAATATTAAGGCTTGAGCAGTGACCGTAAAGTGTATACAATCCTAAACCATGAGATATTATTGGCATATTTCCATAAAGTCCATTGTAATCAGCATAAACAACTTCTCCACCATTTTGTGGTTTTATCTCTGCCATTGCATTACTTGCCATGTCTAAACCCAAATGGTATGCCTCACTTACTTGTTTTCCTTTGTAGGAGTAATATCTATGGTCGCCAAAATGTGCAACAATAGCTGCATTTTTCAACGGGTACATCTCTTTAATTTTAAAATCACTAATCATATTATCTGAAATTTTAGATGTTATGTCATGAATAAGGTTTTCATTTTTAGCTCTTATATCCTCATTAATAATCTTAAACTGCTCAATTCTGTCTGTCACACCTTGAGTCTCAGAAAATTCTGCAGCTAATTCAGCAATTTTTCCATCTAAGAACTTATCACTTAACTCAATATTTGACAATTTATATTTATTATCTTTTAGGTATAGCGGTATATAACTTTTTGACTCATTATCCGCAAAATCATTTACAATGATAGTAGCTTTAAAGTCTGACTGAGTAACTGGCCAAGCAAGCAGGGAAATATAATAACCATCCTTATAAAATGGCTGTGCTTTAAAGTTTTTTCCAAAGTTTGTTTGGATATAAATATCTTTTAAATTCTCATCAGCAGCATTAAAAATAACAAGTGCTGCTCCCCCTTTTTTAATCTTATAAGAGTGTGCAACAATATTAAGCTTTGGTTTTCTCTTGTCAATCTTTAACTTATACTCTGCTACCGTGCTGTTACCATTAAGAAAGTTCCACTTACTTGCATCGGTTGCCTCAACTAAAATAGAAATTTCTTTCTCTTTCATGTTATACACACTTCTAGGAACTTCAATTTTTGTTTTTACAGACTCTTTAAACACCAAAAACCGCTCATGTTCTAAAGTTGTTTCGTCATTACCGTTTTTCAAAGTAATTTTATATGATTTTAATCCACTTGTATCTTCTATCAAAACTTCAAGTGGGTTTTTCAGGTTCCAATAACCATTATTTTTAATAGAAACATTAGGCATCTCTCTTTCAAACATTGCAGAGTTGTATACATATAACGCCACTACTATTATTGTTGCGAACAACAATGATGCAACAAGAGAAGATTTACTTTTTCTTTTTCTCAACTATAATTCCTTCTTTATCAAATTTAAAACTTCTTTTTGTACATCTTCTATCTGTACAACAGAGTTTATGTTAAAACCAGCTCTGCTGGCATGTCCTCCGCCTCCAAAGTTTGATGCTATTTTTGAAGCATCAACGCCAGAGGTACAACGGATAGAGCCTTTTAATGTAAAATCACTATTTTGTTTTAAAAGCAATGCAACTTCTACATGTGGCAAATAAAGTGACTCTTCAAGAGGACTTTCACAATCTTGTCCGATAGCTCCGGTAGATTTCATATCTTCATCACTTACACAGAAGATTGCGATTCGCGCCTCGGCTTCTAGTCTCATATTTTTAAACATTATCGCTTTTAACCTCAGTGCGGCCAAAGAGACACTCTTCATAATAAATTTATTACAAATATTATGCTCTGCACCGCACTCTAACAATTCCCCGATTGTAGCAAATATTGTGCCATCAACATTCTCATCCATAAACCCATTGGAGTCATCTAAAAGACCACCATACAGAGCTGTTGCCATCTTTTTATTTATCTTAATGCCGTTTGTTTTAAACAAATCAAATAAGACCATAGTCGTACTTATCGCATTACTGTCAACAAGATTAAGCATACCAAAATTCGTATTGCTTGCATGATGGTCTATGTTTATTAAATCACACTCTAACTCTACACCCAACCTCTTTATATCTCCACAATCTAGAGAGATGGCTAAATCAGCAGATGATGGGAATGAATCTCTTATTTTCTCAAACCATGGAATAAATGACAATTTACTATCTATTTTTTTAGTTTTACAAAACCATGAAACTTTTTTGTGTTCTTGAAGTAGGTAAGTGTACATAGCACTCGCACTGCAAATAGAGTCGGCATCAGGATTTACATGCGAGATAACAACAATATGGTTTGCATTCTTTATTCTTTGTATAATTTCATTCATAAAGCTCTTTTATTTTTAAAATTATATACTATTTCTTATTCATCTTGTAAACATACGCCAACACCTCTGCTACTGCTGCAAAAAGCTCGGTAGGTATTGGTTTATCTATCTCGACTTGGGCGTACAAACTTCTAGCAAGTGGTGGATTTTGCACTACATGTACATTGTTTTCGCGGGCTATCTTTTTAATCTGCTGAGCAATATTATCCATCCCCTTTGCTACAACAATGGGTGCATGTGACTTCTCTTCATCATATTTTATAGCCACTGCATAGTGGGTTGGATTTGTTATAACAACATCTGCATTTGGAACTTGCGACATCATTCTTTTTCTTGATGCCTGCATCTGAATTTGACGAATTTTTGCTTTTATAAGCGGATCACCGTCCATATTTTTCATCTCATCTTTAATCTCTTGCTTACTCATTTTAAGCCCATCGAAGTATTGTTTTCTGACAATAATAATATCTATTATTGCAAAAATAAAAATAATTAAAAGCATTACAAAGGCTATTATCAACATCTTGTCCTTAAGCCAATCGAGCTGATCGCCTAGTCCAAAAAGTGCAACTGTAGGTAGTTCCAAAATAAATATAAAGAAAAATAAAAACCCTATTCCTAGAGTAGTAAAAGACTTAAAGGTCACCTTAACGCCCTCTATAAGTTTCTTCATAGAAAAAAGATTTTTTGTCCCCTTAATTGGGTCAATCTTTTTAAAATCTGGCATAATGGCTTTTGTTGTAAATAAAAAACCAAACTGGGCAAGTGCAGCAACAACACCAGATATGGCAACCGTAATAGCAAGAGGCATGATAATTAAAAGAAACTCTCTGATTGTAATAATCGCTATATCTATCATAAATGCTTTGTCGAGTGGTGAACCAATAAGTGAAAAGTAATATTTAAATAAAAACACTACATGTGAGCTCATATATGGAAAAAGCATTAAAAAAGCAAGTATTGCAACAAAGAGAGTAATTACACCTGAAGTATCTTGCGACTTAGGTACATTCCCCTCTTCTCTGGCATCCTCAATCTTCTTGGGGGTGGGTTCTTCTGTCTTTTCAGCATCATCAGCCATCTAAAATCTCCTAGAAGAACTCAATAAAATTTTGCAAAAATTTCACTTTAGTAGCCATAGCGGCTTTAGCGCAGAAAAAGGGGCTAGTCCCTTTTTCGTTCAAAATAATGTAATCTTCTTCTTTTTTAGCATCAGCAACCATTGGTTATAACTTTAGTCCATTTTCATAGATAAGTCTATCCAATTTGCCTGATGAATCAGTGCCCCACTGCTAATAGCATCGACACCTGTTTTAGCATAAGACTCTATAGTGTCAAGTGAAATATTTCCGCTTGCTTCTAAAAGTACATGTGAAAAATTTTCATCTCTGTATTTGACAATTTCTACTATCTGATCTGGCGTCATATTGTCACACATCACTATGTCACATCCGCTGGAAAAAGCCTCTTTTGCAATCTCAAATGTTTCAGCTTCAACCTCTATCTTTGATGTAAATGGGATATGTTTTCTAGCCTTTTGTATATACTCTTTTAGGTTTCTAATAGTTTTTAAATGCGTGTCTTTTATCATAAGCGAGTCATCTAAACCCATTCTATGGTTTACAGCACCTCCACATCTCGTAGCATACTTCTCAAAGACTCTTAAGAGCGGTCTTGTTTTTCTTGTATCTAAAAGCTTAACACCATAAGGTTCTACAACATCTACATACTTTCTAGTAAGTGTTGCGATTGAACTTGCATGTAAAAGCATATTTAAGAGAGTTCTCTCTATGCGTAGAAGTACATGTGAAGTTCCACTAATAGTTGCTAAAATATCGCCTTTAACAAAGCTTTCGCTATCTTTTACGTTCCATGTAATCTCAAAATCTTCTAGTTTTGCCAAAACATTTATATATTCAACTCCTGAGACAATACCATCACTCTTGGCTATAATTCTGGCACTTGCACTTATACTTGGCTCTACTAAAGCATATAAATCTCCACGTCCAACATCTTGAGCAAGTGACTCTTTTACAAAATCATCCATCATAATGCCAACATTCTCTCTAGTGCAATTTTTGCCCATTTTTGTGTATTTTCATCTACATGTATCTCGTTTAGCGGTGTACCCTCATCAATTGATTTAAGTATGTCATATAAATCCTGAAGTGTTGTCTCATTCATTGTAGGGCATTCAGGCTTAGTGGAAGACAATATATAAGTATTGCTAGGACGAAGGCGATTTACCATATTAAATTCTGTTCCAACAGCAACTTTTTGCTCTGCGGGCAACTCTTTTATATACTTTATAAGTTGAGAAGTTGAACCGACAAAATCAGATGCGTCACAAATTGCCGGATCGCATTCAGGATGAGTTGCTATAAGAATTCCTGGAAACTTTTTACGGTAAAAGGTTATGTCATCTACTGAGAAAAGCTGATGAACTGAGCAGAAACCATTAAAACAGATTATGTCAGAATCAGCAGGGTTTGAGCCGTCCCCGATAACACAAGATTTCAGTCCCATCTGGTTTGCTATATTTTGCCCTAAACATCTGTCTGGTACAAAAAGAATTTTTTTACCCTCTTTAAGTGCAGTTGTTATAATTTTTTTTGCATTTGAGCTGGTACAAACCATACCGCCCATTTCACCGACTTTTGCTTTTACATCTGCATTTGAGTTGATATAAGTGATTGGTAAAATATTGTCATTAGTTATACCGCTTTCGTTTAAAGCTTTTACAGACTCATCAAACTGAATACCATCAATCATGGTAGCCATAGCACAGCAAGCTGCTTTTGGCATAACTACTCGTTTGTTCGGAGAAAGTACTTTCACGCTTTGTCCCATAAAGCCGACACCGCAAAAAACTACAAATTCTGCATTATCATCTCTCGTTCTAATAGCAAGCTCTAGTGAATCGCCAGTAATGTCTGCCATCTCAAAAACTTCATCTCTTTGATAAAAGTGCGCAACAACAGCTACACTTAACTTTTTTTTATATTCATTAATTTTATCTTTTAATTCTTCATTTGTAAGTTGCAAAAACAATCCCTCTGCTAAATATTTTTGTAATTATATCAGTTTCTTCACTCTTTCTTCATAGTAAGAACATAATATTACCCTCTTAAACATTTAGTTTTATATATGTTAAATTAAAACGAGGATGGAGAATGAAACGATTGCCTTTACTATTACTAATTCTGTTGCCGGTGGTTGCCAGCTCTATATCAGTAGCACAAAATGATTATATTTTATTTACTGATTTTATAAACAGCATAATTGTTTATATATTGGAAATATTTGAAAACTTGATAAAGGACTTAAGCATCAAACCTCTTTATTAAATGACAAAAAAGTATATGGCAGGTTAAGGGGTTATTAAAAACCCTTAAATAAATTTTTTGCCTTATCTTTAAGCCCGTCACCTGCCTTGTTTTTAATAGTATCTTCAATTTTATTTGTACCTGAGAGCATATTTTCAAGTCCAAGACCTTGAGTGTTTAGCAATTTATCTATATCGCCGAGACCATCTTGTCCAATTTTCAACTCGTTTAACTTACTTTTTACTTGAGTATCAATCAAGTCCTTCAGCTCACTTTGGTACTTTTTAACCTCATTTTCAAAAACACTTGAAAAAACGCTAGAGAGTTTTTTATCCAGATTTGATTTTACAGACACCTCAGGGTTTTCAACTGATCCATTTAGTTTAACATCCAAATCAAAGTTATCAATTTTACTTACAACAGCAGCAAGACTTTTCATTAATTTACTGTCAGTTTGTTTCAAACTAAGAGATACATTAGAAAACAGAATTTTTGTCTGAGCGTTTAAATTAATATAGTCATCTGCATTTAATTCTCCCTTAAAACTGTATTTTGCCTTCTCTAAATTCATGAAACTCATATCTGTATTTTCTAAAACACCCTGAACAAGTGAAAAACTCGATGTAGTTTTGACATGTTCTTTTAGATGATTATCTTCACCTTTTGCTACCAAGCCTTTTAACTCATCCCCATCACTGCTAAACAAAAATGTCATTGGAGCCTTTAACAACTTTTGATTTGAACTTATGTCTTTTACTGCCAATTTGAAATCTTGCTTTTGAAGCTCGCCACTAATATTTGTACTTTTGATTAAAAAATCAACAGTTGGGATTGTGTATTTAAAAGCCACCCATCGTCCCTCGCCACGAGGTGGAATAGGTTGTTCTATTTTTTTAGGACCACTTTTAAGATATGGCTTTGCTATTTCATAGTACTTTAAAAAACTGCCTAAATAAGTTTTTAGTTTATCGCCAAACAGTACACCGACAATATTTACACCACCCTCTGAATCAAAAGTGTATTGTGATTTTAAATTATTGTAATCCTTTGCAGCACCTTTAGTCAAATCTTTATAATCTTGTTGTATGCTATTTTTATCTTGGGAAAACTCTTTTTTAGTTTTGTTTAAAAGCTCTTTTTTGTCTTTTATTTTTTTGTTTAATGCAGAGACATCTTCTTTTAGTTGAAGCATTGAGCTAATATCTTTTGATTTTAATCTCTCTTGTATATCTTTAATCTCACTGCTTATCTTAGTCAACTCATCTTTGGAAAAATCATTTTCTATTATGTTTTTATATTTTGTATTAATTGCGCTAATTTTTTCTTTTGTAGCATCAAAACTACCCAGTGAACTTAGTCCCATTCTTGCTATTAAAGCCTTAGGGTCTTCCAATGAGAGAGATGGGATTTTAAATACATCTTCACTCTTTTTTTCTTTTATTTGTTGGGCTGATTCTGGTGATGCTTCTTGAGGAGCAATATATAGAAGTTCAGGTTTCACCTCTTTGTTGAAAGCCATTCCTGAGACATTTATACTTTCAATATGATAACGCTTAAAAAGAAGTTGATTTAAATCTATATCAACATTTATGTTTTTAGTGCTCACTACTGCTTTTTTATCATCTGCTACATGTAGGTTGTCTATATTGATTTTTCCCTCTGTAAATGACACATCCAAATTCTCAATAGTTACTTTTTTCTTGAGAGTTTTTGTGAAATTTTCTTCAATGGCATATTTTAGCAGTGCATCAAAAAACAAAATATTAAATACTACTACAACACCACCAAGAATTAAAAATAGACCTATTCCAGATACTCTAAAGAATTTGTCTTTTTTATCACTTACTGAGATGCCAAGTTTTCTAAGAATTGTGTATTGTTGCAACTTAGAAGCAATTTTATCTCTGTAAATGTATACGACTCTGTTTAAAACAAAAAACATTGGCAACACAAATATAAACGCAATAATATTTGAGCCTAAAACAATAGTGTTGTTAAAGTATGTCAAACGAAGAAGTGCTGAGTTATACGCAGCTGTAAACACCCCATCAAGCGCTTGCATATTTAGTAAAGAATAACCTAGTTGCTCAAAGTATGGATCAAACATATACCCTATACCTGCGAAAAAAGCAGATGAAATTAGGAAAAGACCTATATGTATATTAACTACCAAAACAATAAATATCAAGATTATTGTCTGAAGACCACTATATGGTGTAAGTCCCATAGCCATACCCAAAGATAAAGCAAGCGACATTTGCCATGGTGTCTGAGAAGAGTTAAGTGCCTTAAAAAATTTCATAAAAGTTTTTACCATCGTTTATTCCTATTTAAAAATATTCTTTAAAGTATAGCTAAAAAAACAAATAATTAAAATCTATTTTATATGCTTGTTATGATATATCAAGTAAAATGTCAAAAATAATTTACAAGGTAATTAATGGATTTTTTATTTAACACAAATGTGCAGTTTTTTATAGCAGCTTATTTAGTCGGGGGAATCCCTTTTGGTCTGCTTTTAGCAAAAAAGTTTGCCGGAGTAGATATTAAATCTAGTGGCTCAGGGAGCATTGGTGCTACTAATGTTTTAAGAGTTGTAAAAGAGAGTAACCCTGTTTTAGCAAAAAAACTAGGTGCTGCAACTTTAGCGCTTGATGCTCTTAAAGGTGTTTTAGTTTTAGCTGTAGCATACTTTTTTGGTGTTAGTGAAGCAACACTTTGGGGGATATCAGTATTAGCAGTAATAGGTCACTGCTTTAGTCCTTACCTTAACTTTGAAGGTGGAAAAGGTGTTGCAACGGGGATGGGTGTAATGATGTTTATGCTTCCTGTCGAGACAATAATTGCACTTATGGTTTGGGCAGTTGGTGCAAAAGTTATAAGAATCTCTTCTCTCTCTTCACTTACTGCGTTAGCTGCTCTAATAGCTGCTAGCTTTGTTCTTCACCCAGAGATGGCACACGCTCCTGTTGTTTTAATAGGATTTATTCTCTTTTATAAACATATTCCAAATATTATTCGTCTAATTAAAGGTGAAGAAAAAAGAGTAGTTTAATGACTATACATGTAGAAGATTTAAAGTTCCAATGCATTATTGGAATTTTAGATTTTGAAAGAATTAAAAAGCAAGATGTAATAGTTAATTTGACTATTAATTATAACTATGAAAATGGCTTTATAAATTATGCAGACATAGTACAAATTGTCAAAGAAAACATGACAAAAAGTGAATTTTTTCTTATAGAAGATGCTTTAAATAGCTTAAATTTAAAGTTAATTAAAGAATACAACTCCATAAATAACATAAAAATAAAGATAACAAAACCTTCGATTTTACCCGACTGCAAGGTCAGTGTAGGCAATCATTATAAATCTCAATCTTAATTATAAGTTAAAATTTTATTAAAGAAAATTGAATTTTTCTTTAAAGTTTTCTAAAATTATGATATCATTCCGCCAAAATATTCAAATATAGGACATAAATAATGCGCATTCTTATTATAGAAGATGAAGTTACATTAAACAAAATGCTTGCTGAAGGATTAAAAGAATTTGGCTACCAAAGCGATGTTGTTGAAACACTTAAAGACGGTGAATATTACTTAGATATCAGAAACTACGATTTAGTATTAATGGACTGGATGCTTCCTGATGGAAACTCTGTAGATATTATAGGTGACATAAAAACAAAGACTCCAAAAACTACTGTAATAGTTTTATCTGCAAGAGATGACAACGAGAGTGAAATTGAAGCATTAAGAAGCGGTGCTGATGATTATATTAGAAAGCCATTCGATTTTGATGTTCTTATTGCTCGTATTGAAGCTCGTCTTCGTTTTGGAGGAAGTAATATAATTTCAATAGACGATTTAGTTATCAACCCAGAAGAAGAAAAAATTACTTACAAAGAGCAAGATATAGAGCTTAAAGGTAAACCTTTTGAAGTTCTTACTCACCTAGCTCGTCACCGTGATCAAATTGTTTCTAAAGAGCAATTACTAGACGCGATTTGGGAAGAGCCAGAGCTTGTTACTCCAAACGTTATTGAAGTTGCTATCAACCAAATTCGTCAAAAAATGGACAAACCATTAGGAATAACTACAATTGAAACTGTTCGTCGTCGTGGATACCGTTTCTGTTTTCCAAAAGAAATCAACTAATTTTAATAAGAAAAGGAGTTCACTCCTTTTCTCCACATTATAAAAAAATGCTTCCCTTAAAAACTTCACCATTTTGCATAAACATATTAGTTTTAAACTAATTTGCTATACTTACATATATCACTTATAAATTGGGCAAAAATGTTTTCAAAAAAAAGTATTAGAAAAGTTTTTCTAATAAAATTAATTTTCTCTCTAGCATCTCTTATACTTATATTTTCATCTTTTTTATATTTTTATATAGAAAATTCTATTTTAGAAGAGAAGTATCAGGAGATTGTGAAATATGCAAAAAATATTGCACATAATAAATCACTATATGACTCAGTAACCCCTTTGATACCGGATTTATATCTTGGGTTAGATGTAGAAATTGTACAACTTAAAAAATCACATATTGAAGAAGATTTATATCAAACTAGCAAAATAGACAAGACCTACCTTACCCTTATTTACCCTTTTAATTTAGATGACTTAAGTTATCTAAAAATAACAAAGGATATTTCAGGAACAAAAAAACTGCTGGATAAAATTCTTCATTATATTTTTATAATAAATATTGCAGGTTTTTTACTTGCAGTAGTATATTCAATAACACTTTCTAAAATGTTGGTAAGTCCAATCAAAGCTCTTAGTAATAAACTCTCAGATATGAATGAGCATCTAATAAGACCGATAAAGACCGAGAACCTTCCTGAAGAGTTTGAATCTCTAGGTGCTACAATTAATCATCTTATCTTAAGAATTCAAAATTTTGTCAAGTATCAAAAAGAACTTTTTATAGGTACTGCTCACGAGCTAAAGACCCCGCTAGCTGTCATTAAATTAAAAAATCAAGTAACCTTATTAAAAAAACGCTCTCCTGATGAGTATATAGAAGCTCTGCGAGTTACAAATAAAACTATTGATGAGATGAACAACATAGTTTCAAATATACTAAACATAGGCAGACAAGAGGGTATGCAACTCGATAAACCTCAAGAAGTGGATGTTATCGCTATTCTGTCGAAAAAAGCTGATGATTTTAAACTTCTAGCTGAAAATGAAGGTAAAGAGTTACAAATGAACTTTGAACCCAGTGGTTTTACTGCAATGCTTCAAGTAGGCTTGCTGAACCAAATAGTTCAAAACTTTTTGCAAAATGCACTAAAATTCACACCTAAGGATGGCAAAGTTACGCTACAAAGTTCATTAAATAAGTATGGGTTACTTATTGAAGTCATTGACGAGGGGTGCGGAGTAGATGAAAGCGTTGACCTATATGCACCGTTCAAAAGACAAGGGAATAAACAAGGAGTTGGGCTGGGTCTTTTTCTAGCTAAAAGTGCTGCGGATGCCCTTGGAGCAAATATTAGCATAAAAAATAGAACAGATGGGACAAATGGAACGATTGCTTCTTTAAACCTAAGTTCAAAACTTTCTTGTACTTTACCCTAAAGTCAATAGAATATTAAAATTTAAAAAATAATAAAGCTTTATTTTGCTATAAATCGAACACCAAAAAATATATCAAAACATATATTTCAAGATGAACTTCTAAATTACAAGGTGAACTAATGGCTTTAATTATAAATGACGAGTGTATTGCGTGCGATGCATGCCGAGAAGAGTGCCCTACAGAAGCGATTGAAGAAGGAGATCCTATATACTATATTGATCCAGATCGCTGTACAGAGTGTGTGAATATATATGATGAGCCTGCATGTATTTCTGTTTGTCCTGTTGACTGTATCATACCAGACAAAGATAATGTAGAGTCAATCGCTGAGCTTCAGTTTAAGTACAAAAACCTCCAACTAGAAGAGTAGAAGAGCATTTATGGCACAACGAGTAGCAGTCATAGACATAGGTTCTAACTCAGTTAGAATGGTAGTCTATGAAAAAACTTCTCGTTTTGCATTTCGTATACTTCATGAGGAAAAAAGCAGGGTTAGAATATCTGAAAATGCCTACCAAAATGATGGGATTCTTCAAGAAAAAGCTATGCAAAGAACCCTTTATGCTCTTGAAAACTTTTTAACAATCATATCCTCATTTAAAGCAAGAAAAACTCTGTGTGTAGCAACATCGGCACTTAGAGATGCTCCGAATAAAAAAGAGTTCTTACATAAAGCCAGACATAATCTTGGGCTAAAAATAAAAATAATTGATGGGCAAAGAGAGTCTTACCTAGGAGCCATTGCCTGTGCAAACTTATTACCACAACAAGATAGAGCCTTAAGTATAGATATTGGTGGCGGATCAACTGAATTTTCAATAATATCTAAAAATGATATAGCCAACAATATATCACTCAACCTAGGAACTGTAAGGCTCAAAGAACTTTTTTTTGACAACAATGAGATAAGTGGTGCAAAAGAGCTTATAGATTTGCAGTTAAAGCAACTTGATAATATTGATATATCAACTATAATCGGAATTGGCGGAACATTCAGGGCAATTTCACTTGCTCTTATGAACAATAACAAATACCCTATGAAAAAATTACATGCTTATGAGTCATACTATAGTGAATTTAGTAAATTTTTAACAAAAATTTTAAAATCTGATGAAAATGGATTAAAAAAACTAGGGATTAAAAGTGCAAGATTTGACACCATAAAACCAGGTGCTTTAATTCTAGACAGGGTTCTAAACAAATTCAAAGTAGATAATTTAATAACAAGCGGTGTAGGCTTAAGAGAAGGGGTTTATCTAGCTGATTTACTTAGAAATTCAAAAGACAAATTTCCGATTAACTACAACACCTCCGTAAGACAAATCCTTGACTCACATGTGGATGATTCAGCTTACTCCAATCAACTAAGCAAGCTCTCAAAACAATTATTTGATATAACGCACAAAAAACTTGGCATAGATATAAAATACCGCTATGAGCTAGCAATAGCTGCAAAACTTTGTATAAGTGGCTCTAGTATGCACTTTTATTCACAGAACAGACACAGCTATTTTCTTATACAAGACGCTCTGGAGTTTGGATTTACACATAAGCAGATAACGCTTATTTCAACCCTTGCAAAATATGCAAAAAAAAGATTCCCATCATCTCTACATGTAGAAAAGTATAAGGAATTACTTCCTAGCAAAGATGAACTAAATGGACTTAGTTACCTTTTATCACTGAGCATTGCACTTTTATCTCATAAACCTAGAAATATTGACTTTATGTTTGAGTTAAGTGACAAAAACTTGACAGTTACATCAAAAAATAGTTTATTTTTGGCAAAAGAGAGTGTAAAAAAATTAAATTCACTAAAAAATTTCAACATTATTTTCTCTTCTTAAAAACCTGCATTTTTTACGCTTTCACTTTTTTTGGCACAATAATTGCTTTAATTTAAAACAATTAGCAAAAAAGGGATTTGTGTATGCAAAAGATATTCATTACTTTGATTATTATGCCTATGTTTATTTATGCATCATACAATCCTTTTTTTACAGACATACAGGCTCAAAAGCCTATAGAACCTTCGGTGAAGGTTATTATCCAGAAGCAGAAACCTGAAATAAAAAGAACAGACATAAAAATAAATTACTTCGGTTTTATAGAGAGCAACAAAGGGAAATTCGCTCTAGTAAAAATAAATGGAAAAAATATCGTCTTAAAACAAAAAGACTCAGTGTATATTGGAGAAAAAGTAGTAAAGGTTCTTACTCTCTCTAGTAACTTCATAATTTTAAAAGATGGATACAATTCTCCACAAACAATATACTTTAGTTCAAGAACACCTGAGTACAATAATCAAGAGCGCAATAATAATGTTAAGTAAAACTAATTTATTTATCTTATTTGTAGTAACACTTTTTATGTATGGTTGCTCTAATGAATATAAAAAAGAAGTGCTAAAAAAAGAGTTAAAGCAAGAATTCAATGATTTAACAAAGCAAGTGCCGCAAGAGTCTGCTATAAAGGTTATAGAAGTTAGTGCTGAAAACTTTCAGGTTAGTGAAAATATAATTCCAGATAACGAGCAGATAAAACGTATAAAAATTCTTGGTGCGCCACTTGATGATGTAATTGCATTACTTAGTGAAGCTACAAATCAAGATATAATATTTCAGACTCAATCTCCAGTAGCTCAATCAGGAATTAACAATCAATATACAAACAATACAAACAATACAAACAATAGATATCAAAATAATACAAACAATAGATATCAAAACAATAGATATCAAAACAATACAACAAATGACACCAATTTAGATGTTGGAAATAGAGAAACAGGTACGGCTAATGTTTTCTTATCAGCATCAAATATTGGATTTGGAAAACTACTACAAAAGACCGTTGGTGAAAAACTTAGCATTAACTATGATGATGGAACATATTACCTTGGTTATGTAAAAACTGTCACTCTTAAAATACCATCTATAACTGAACTAGCATCACAACTAAAAGGCACACTATCTACTCTTGGTGCACTTAATGTTGTATTAGATAACGTAACTTCAACTGTTACATTTTCTGCAAGGGAAAAAGAGTATCAAGATATAATGAAGTATCTTACAATACTTAGAAACAACCTTTATGTTATAGAGTATGACATAGCTATTTATGATGTAGCCCTTAATGATAACTACAACCTAGGTATAGACTGGAGTCTGATACCAACAGGAGCAAGAAACTTGGAGTTTACTTCTACTACTTCTTCTACTTTTGGTGCGGCAGGGGCAGTAGCAACATCAGCAGTATTTGGTACATTACTTAATAATAAGTATTTTTCCGCATCCATGATAGGAGAGGCGTTAACAAAGTTTGGAACTGTTGAGAGTATTCAAAAACCAAAACTTCTTGGAATAGCAGGAACAGACGTAACTCTTATTGATGGTCAGTCAGAGCAGTACATATCTGGCTTAACAACTACTGCTGTTGGAGATACTGGCATACAAACAACAACTCAAAATGCAACTGCACAAAGCGGTCTGCAAATTACACTAAACTCTAATATCATGGATGGAACTGTTATTACAAACATAGATTTAATAGTCAACGATATTGTTGGGTATAGTGACTTTAGTGTAGGGGATACATCTTATACTCAACCAAAAGTTCGCACTAAGACCATTAGCAATAATATAAGAGTACAACCTGGTGTACCTATTGTTATTTCAGGACTATTTAGACACAAAAACGACAAAGGGTATAAAGGAATACCTGGTTTAGCAGCTACTGAAGCTCGCATACTTGGGGGCAGTGAATATAAATCAATGTCTAAAAGTGAAATGGTCATCATAGTAACTCCTAGAGTTATTAAGTATGTGATGAAGTGATGGACTAGTCATGGCAATTTTTACAGCAGGATGTATTGAATCTACTAACAATAGCAATATTATACGTAATCGTGTATATGAATTAGCAAAGCATGATCTCGACTCGCCGGCAATGAAAATATCCGTTAGAAAATCACCTACATGTATAAACTTTATAGCGTTCTTGCCAAAAGACAAAATAAACCAAGAGAACATTTTAAAGAAAGTTTCTGAATGCAAAAATAAAACTGTAGTAATTTTCGAGCTGGACTATAAACATGTAGGCGTAGTATGTGAATACAGAAGAATAATAGACTACATACTTGATAAACCAAAAGAGTTTGCTCAGGAGAGAGGATATGAAACAGCTTTTGTTGATAATGCTGATGGTGTAAAGCTAGTATCATTTAACCTAGACAAGACTAGCCGTGCAGCAAAAGCAGGTTTTGTCTCTCTTGGATTTACAATTCTTTTAACGACAACAATTTTCTATAGTGGTTTTTACTACATGC
This sequence comes from Candidatus Sulfurimonas baltica, assembly GCF_015265455.1. Classification (NCBI taxonomy): domain Bacteria; kingdom Pseudomonadati; phylum Campylobacterota; class Epsilonproteobacteria; order Campylobacterales; family Sulfurimonadaceae; genus Sulfurimonas; species Candidatus Sulfurimonas baltica. Next base: position 1,822,479 of record NZ_CP054492.1, read on the forward strand.
AAGATACAAAAATAAATAGCGGAAACAAAGCATCTTTGGAAAGTCAGTATAAAAAGATAGTGACAAGCAAATTTAAACAGTCTGAAAAAATTCTTGAAAAAGTTGATTTAGTTGACATACTTGAGAATATTGAACACCTAACAAAATCATCACATTCTACTCTTGAGAAAGTAGAATACAATAAAGGAGATATATGCGTAAAAGTAAATGCACCGGAGATTGAGCAGTTTATAGGAATGTTACCTAAAAAAACTAGTGTAAAAAATAAAGACAATCTCAATGGGAAAGTGGAGTACTGTTATGAAACAATATAATATAGTTATTCTATTTATTCTCATTTTGATTACAATAAGTGTATCAAGCTACTTCTTTTATTTGGACATCATATATAAAGATAAGCTTGTGAAAAAAGATGTTGAATCACTATACGATTTAACACGCATAGCTGGCAAACCTATAGTGGCTTATGCGAATGCTACAGAAATTGAAGAAAAAGTTTTTAAGTACAATGAAATTATACAAGAACTAAATATAGATGCTATCGCTGAGGCAGATAGCAGTTTTATGGTTGTTCGCGGTGAGATTCACAATAGTTATTCATACATTCTACTTAAAAGACTACTAAACATCATCAAAAACGATGAAGTAAATCTAATGACCGCGTGTGTGGGAAAGGAGTGTACAGATAACGACTACGGATTTTTAATCAAATTTAGACCATACTTGTTAAAGTTAAAATAATAGTTGCCGATATAGGTACATCTTGATACGAAAAAAAAAGGACACACACATGACACAAGGAAGTAAAATGACAAGAAGTCATAATAAAATCGGAATGAGAAAAGGTATCTCTTTAATGGAGATGTTAGTTGCAATTATTTTGCTAGGAATTTTATCGTCAGTAGGTTTCACATACTACAAAAACTACTATGATACAAGCTTAGCTGCAAAACAGATTAAAGTTGCTATTATTCTTGATCAAGCTGCACAGCTGAAAAATGGTCTTGAGTTATATAATGTAAAAACTGGTATTGACGCAATTACATCAGTTGATGCAAATGCTTCAACTGGTTTAGAGTTGCTTGTAGCTCAAAGTATTATTACTTCTGTACCTGCTAGAGTTCCAGATATGTCAGCATATGGCTGGAGAGTATCAACTAGTGTATCAGATATTAATAGTACATTTCTTACTACTCAGGGAGATACAGATACTGAAGATCAGTTTCTTACTTACAATCTAGATGGTGACGCTACAGGTTCTGATAGACAAGACTTCTGTAATGCTCTTAATAATATAGCATCTAATGGTGTAATACTGTATACTGCAGTTGAAGCTAGTTTAGGGACTACTCTAAGTTTAGGCGCAGCACAAGGTAACAATACATTCTTCTGTTGGGATAGCAATGTTACTACTGGTGCTGGTCAACAGTTAGTATTCTTAACTAAGATTCAATAATTGCGTCAAGCATTTTCTCTGCTTGAACTCTTACTCGCTATAGCCCTCTCAGGGGTTATGGCATATACTGCATCTTTCTACCTAGACATAGACTCAATCTCAAAACAAAACATTAAGACTCAGTTTCAATCACACTTAAATATTATCACATCAGTAATTTTGCAATGTAAAGAGTACAGTAATGTATTTCCCATACAAAACAATGGTTCACTAGCGAGTGCAACTCTTTTAAGTACATTAGAGTGTAATACTTCTACACCATATTTGCTCGACGGCGGTAAAGGCAGTTTTATACCACCGGCTCTTGAAAATTTCACACAATATCGTGCGACACAAAATGGCAGTGAATTTTATTTTACTACAACTACAGCTATAAATTCTACAAGTGATGAAGTATTAATTGATTTAAACACTACGTATTCTCAAAATCAATATGAACTGACACATGATGCCTCAACAGCTTATTTAAATTTCTATCTATCTCGTTAAATATAATGGTATAATTATTTAAAAAAAAGCAACTATGAATATAAACAAAATCTTAACTCCAAAACAAATAGAGATATGTAAAGAAGAAAAATCTTACTATCAACGTATTGGTATAAAAAAAAATATTTTACAAATAGCTATAGAACATAATTTTATAAAGAAAAAAGAGAAAAAAGCTCAATACAGTTTAGAATTACTAAAAAAATATGAAATAATAATCATAAATGAAGATGAAAAAAACTTTTATATAGAGTGTAAAGAACTACTAGGTCCCAATAGATTAAAAGAACTAGAATCTCAACTACATAAAAAAATAATCCAGACTTCAATTCCAGTAAGAGAATTTAATGAAAAATTCGATGCAATTCTTAGCATAGACCCTGATATAATTGAAAAAAAAATTAAACAATTTAATGCATTTGATTCTGATGATACTGAAATATTAGAATTATTAAGAATGATATTGAAACATGCTGTAAGAAACAATATAAGCGATATTCATATAAATGCTTATGAAGAATTCTCATGGCTTAGATATAGAGAAAATGGGAAAATTAATGCAAAATATCTTTTAAATAAAGATTTAGCTGACAGATTCTCTCTTATACTAAAAGAAAAAGCAAGAATAGATCTTATAGATGTAAAATCACCAAAAAGTGGTGGATTTACAGAAAATATCGGCATTGACAATGTAGATTTTCGTATTGAGATAGCACCATCACACTTTGGTGAAAATATTGTTATTCGT